>JAUICI010000031.1 GCA_030427935.1 Bacteroidia bacterium
TTTCTTTTCAGGTTATTTCTTCCAAAAAATTTGAGGAAAAGAACAGCTGATCCAGATGAACATCAACTGGAAGAAGCTGGGAAAATCACTTACCAAGAGAAGGTTGTTTTATTTGTTTTTATAGTCACGGCCTTATTGTGGACCTTTAAAAAGTTTGTAAATGAATTATTGCCTTTCGAGTTAAGTGATACCATCATCGCCATGGCAGCAGGAGTCTCTTTTTTCCTGATTCCATCCAAGAAAGAGGATCAAAGAATCATGGAATGGGAGGATATGAAGAACCTGCCTTGGGGAATTCTGATATTATTCGGAGGAGGTTTGTCTTTAGCTTTAGCCATGAAGAAAGTTGGAATTTTACAAGATTTAGCCGAAGGGTTCATCAGTATGGGAATTGAAAGCCCATTGTTAATCATGGCAGGTTTTGCTTTTATCGCTTTATTTATAACAGAAATTATGTCGAACGTAGCCATGGTCGTTGTTTTTGTTCCAGTTGTTGCACAAATTGCCGTAGACTCTGGTGTGAATCCTTTGTACTATTCAATTCCGGTTACCTTAGCAGCGAGTTGTGCATTCATGCTGCCAATGGCTACACCTCCTAATGCTTTGGTTTTCGCAACGGATAAGATTCGGGTAGGAGAAATGGTTCGATTTGGAATTATTCTGAATCTAATTTCAGTTATCTTGATCGTTCTCTTGGCACATTTTTATTTTGGGAGTATTTTTGGTTACTAGATGAGGACAGGATTTTTCATATTGACCCTAATATTGAGCAGCCGACTATTCGCGGGCGGCATTGAAAAAGCCTATGAGGCCTTAAAGGTTTATAATTATTTCGAAGCGAAAAGTTTATTTAAAAAAAATCTAAAAAAAGATTCTGTAGCTTGTGCTTATGGGCTTAGCGTTATTCACTTCAGAGAGGATAATCCTTTTCAAAATAAAAATAAGTCCTTGCTTTATTTTGAGATTATATTGCGCAATTTCCCTGAGTACAATGAAAAGCAAAAATCAGCTTTAAAAGAGCTAGGCATTCAGCAAGAGACCATAGATACTTTGAAAAATCAGCTTGGAACTTACTTTTTTGATCAAGCACATACCGAAAGCGATTTAGAGGAATATTTGACACGGTTTTCTTGGGCTAAAGAATATGATGAAGCCGCAGAGAACCTAGACGCTTGGCGATATGAAAAAGCTTTACAAGGAGGGAACTCCGATGCTTTTCGAAAATTTATAGGTTTTTATCCTGAATCAGAATATTATTATCCTGCTTTGAAAAGGTATCAGAAAGCCATTTATGAAGAGCAAACTTGTGATTTAGCCGTAGGTTCTTACAAAAATTTCATCCATAATTTTCCAGAGAGTCCCTATGCGGAAAGAGCTCAAGATCGGATTTATGAATTGATTACAGGTGACCGAACTTTGGATAGTTATGAATTCTTCATTCACGAATACCCGGAAAATAAAAATGTATATGACGCTTGGAAGAAATTGTATCAGGAATTCATGACAGTTTTAACTGAGGAACGCTATTTAAGTTTTAAAGAAAACTATCCTGACTATCCTTTCATGGGTGATTTGGAAGTGGAATTCAAATTGTCCAAAATCAAATATTTACCCTTCAAACAGTATGATTCATGGGGGTTTATTGATACGGTTGGATTTATCCGTGTAAAAGCTGAGTATGAAACGGTAGAGAAATTCCGAGAAGGTTTGGCCGTGGTTTCCAAAGATGATCTGTATGGGGCAATCAATAAACAAGGAGATGTAATTATTCCAATGAAGTACGAAGAACTTTATGATTTTTATGAAGGAACCGCGGTTTGTGCAAAAGGGGGGAAATATGGAATGGTTAACACCAGTGGAGAAGAAATCATGAAATTGGAGTATGATGACGTGATGGAAATGAAAAATGGTTTGGCCATTGCTGAAAAAGAAGGACTTTTTGGGTATTACGACAAAAATGGATTCGAAAAAATCGAGGCCATTTATGACGAGGTCAATCAATTTGAAGAGGGGCTCGCTATTGTTTCTAAAGACGGACTCTATGGAATCATAGATCCTTATGGAATTCCAGTTTTGGATTTTCAATACGATAATTTGATCAAGTTTAACGAACTCTATTACGCAGCAGAAACTGAAGACGGTTGGGGAATCATCACCATTGAAAAAGACACTGTTTTAGATTTTGAAATGGACTTAATTCAGCCTGTTTACAACGGTTTTGCATATTTTGAATTGGATGAAGAATATGGATTTCTCAATGAGAATGGACGGATTGCCATCGAAGTAGATTATCCTGTATTTGCAGATGACAAGCAATTGTGTTATTTTAAAAATGGTCATGCTTTGGTTAAAAGTGGCGACCGTTTTGGTTTGATCAATGAAAAAGGAAGAAAGGTGATTCCAACCATTTTCTATGGAATTGGTCATTTTGATGAGCTGATTCCGATCACAAAAGGAGATCTCTGGGGCTATTGTGATGAAAGAGCGAATAGAAAAATAGATTATCAGTTCGACATGGCTTATAATTTCGAAGGAGATTATGCAGTTGTGATTAAGGAAGGGAAAATGGGCTTGATCAATAAAAAGGGCGAATTTGTTTTGAACCCAGAATACGATGAAATATTAAGGGTGGAAAACAAGTATTATAAATTAAAGAAGCAGGAGAAGTTTGGTTTGATAGATCTTGATTTAGACGTGGTTTTACCAGTGAAAAATGATGAACTTATCCTGTTTTCAGATGTACTGATTCAAACATTCAATGGCGGGGAATTGCAGTATTTTAACTTAAGAACGAAAGATTATATTGAGGTAGAATAAATGGACGGAGTAGTAGATTTCATAGAGCGACATAAATATGCTTTGACATTAGCTATTCTAGTGCATTTGATCATATTTGTGACTTTAAATCTGTATAAAGTCAGCAATCCTGTGGATATGCCTCAAAGAAAAGTTCGAGTAGATGTTGAACTTGACGATTACGAAGTCGAACTGACTCCAGAACAAATGGAGCAATTGATGAAGAATCAGAACTCTGGAGAGGAGCCCAAAAATATGGTAGCCAATGCCAATGATGATCGAGAAAAATCCTATGAAGATTATTCGGAATACAAATCCCAAAACAAAAATGTGAAGGATTATGTGAAGAATTACGAGAAGGATATGTATGACAAAATCCAAAAAGAGCGGGAAGCAAAGGGAGAGAAGTATGTAACCGATGTGAATTCTAATGTGAAAATATATGGCGGAGATAAAAATGACAAGAATGTCAATAATTCTCCCAATGCGGCAAATCAATATGCAGGAAGAACAACAAGAACTTATAATTTAGATGGTCGAGGTCCGAAAGACAATAAACAATGGCATATCCGAAATCCAGGTTATCGATGCAAAGGATCGGGAACGGTACATGTAACAATAAAAGTGGATCGAAGCGGAAATGTAAAAGATGCCAAACTAGACCCTTCCAAATCTTCTGGGTATACGCAGTGTATGGTCGACAATGCTGTAAAATATGCCTTATTGAGTAAATTCAATTACAAGGATAGTGCGCCCGCGATGCAGACAGGCAGTATCACCTATAATTTTATAGCTCAATAATGAAATCCTCTATTTTGAAGCTTTTGTATAAGCCAATAACGATTTACATTATTGGATCTATTTTGGCAATCGGACTCTCCATGCAATCCTACTATGCTCCTAAAAAAGACTTTGGAACGGGGAATTCGATTTATACGAGTTACAATAACTACCTCATTTTTAAGAATTCCTTTCAGCATTTAAAAGAGGAACAAAACCTGTATGTTCATTATATGAATGAGCAGTGGGATTTGTACAAATACACCCCAACTTTCAGTTTGTTCATGGGGATCTTTTATGCTTTTCCAGACTTAATTGGTCTGATTCTCTGGAACTTGTTAAATGTTTTGATGCTGGTTTGGGGGCTTTCAAAATTACCCATGAGCAATTCTAAAATGTACTTATGGATTTTCGGATTTGTGCTAATTGAACTGATTACTTCTACTCAGAATACCCAGTCAAACGCCTTGATTGTCGGATTGATCTTAGCTGCCTATTCCATGATGAATGAGAAGAAATACATTCCCGCCATTCTTCTGATTAGTTTCGCCGTATTTATCAAGCCCTTCGCCATATTTGCCTTTTTATTATTGTTGTTTTTCCCTGCGTGGTACCAGCATTTTGCCATGATTATTTTAATTAATATCGGTTTCTTACTGGCACCTTTAGTCCTAGTTTCATCCGAGTATTTAATCGAAGCTTATTCTAGTTGGATCGACTTATTGTTGATGGATCATGGGGATAAAATCGGCTATTCCGTGATGGGTTGGCTCAAGTCCTGGTTTGGATTCGAGATGAATAAAATGCTTTTATTGGTTCTAGGACTGATTTCTTTATTGGTTCCATTGGTTCGAATGAAATACTATCGATCTAAGTATTTTCAGTTGAATTATTTGGCCTTGATCTTAATCTGGATGGTCATATTTAATCACATGGCAGAGTCTCCAACCTTTGTAATTGCTGTAACCGGAGTAGGAATTTGGTTTTTCATGTCGCAAAAAAGCATTCTGGATTATATTCTGATGGGATTGGTAGTCGTGTTTACCATCCTGATTGCCACAGATTTATTTCCGAAAAGTATTCGAGAAAGCATTATGGAACCTTACGCCATAAAAGGAATTCCCTGCATTTTAGTTTATGGAAAAATTCTTTGGGATTTGATGAGGTATGAGTCAGTGAGACTCACAAAGCTAACGGACCCCGTTAGTTCCGATTTATAATCGGGACTTCAACCACTTTATTCTCTCGGCTTAAACTCAAAACTCAATATCTGAAACTCTGTTCTTCGGTTCATTTGATGCATACGCTCCTGTTCATCCTTTGTTGGAAGTGCTCTAATGTAATCGCAAGTGAGAACAAGTCGATTTCCGTTCTCGTCTATCAATTCCCTCGGAGAAGTTTCCCCATATCCTTTTGCCTTTAAACGATCCTTTGAAATACCATACTGCTCAATCAAACATTCGACAACGGATTAGGCTCTTCTTTGCTCAAGACGAATTGAAGAACGCTTAGAAACTCGACAATCTGAATGTACCATTATTTCTACCACAACTCCAGGATGTTCTTTCATGAAATCAGCCAAAATTTTCAAGGAGTCGACTGAATTAACACTATCATTTTGCTGTAGATCCCATCGAGCAAAATCATATCTTATTTCAGGTAGTTTGAAGATTCTAGCATAATTGGGGTCGGAAAATCGGATGTCATCGAGCATTCGCTTATAGAGTTGAGAAGAATCGGCTTCGAGAACTACAAATTCAATTCTTTTATTGAGTCGATGAAGCTTTTCTTTTTCGGCATTTTTGTAGGCAGGCTTTCCAATAAAAGCTTGTGTCAATCGGTGAATATTTCCTTCTGGATCAATATAAAGGGCAGGGTAGTGTTCGCCCTTTCCCTTAGCTTTTATGGTGATTCTGTTTTCTAATAGCTGATCTAAATGGTGTTTGATGATATCTGCTCTTTGTTGGGTTATCCATAGGTTTACTTCTTCACTCCCACGGTAACTCGAATGTGAGAGAATCATGATTTTTTTGATTTCCGGATGGAATTTTAGATAATCGGCCAAGTATTGATAGGCTTTGGATGAGTATTCGGATCCTTGTTCATTTGGAAACCAATCGTGGATTTCTCGAGGAACCAAAATCGTGTCACCTTCTTTATAGTCATAACATTTCCAGGCTTTATAGTTTTGACTCAGCCCACAAACGACCGAAAGACTAAATAAAATGAATAAGTACAATTTCATGATTACAAAATACTAGTTTTATTCGTTGGTTCCGATTTATAATCGGGACCAATCGAATACGTTTATTCTTTCTTCACCTCCAAAATCTTCAATTCAACTCTACGATTCTTTTGATGCATGTTTTCCATAATCTCTTTGTCCTCCCAGCCTTTGATCCAATCACAAGTTCGTTTTCTGTGGAAATTGTTATCATAACTTGGTTTGGATTCTCCATAGCCTTTTGTTTCTATCATTTCAGGAGGGATTCCATTGTAAACAAATTCATCTTTCACGACACCAGCTCTTCTTTCAGATAATTTTTGATTGTTTTCGAAGCTTCCTCGACAATCCGAATGCACGCCAATCTCAACTTTTGTTATTTCCGGATGATCCTTTAGAAAGTGTATCATGATTAAAACTGAATCAATACTATTAATAGAATCATTAGCTTGCAGACTTCCGCCACCACTGTAGGTGAAACTTATTTCTGGAAATAAATAGAGGTTGCCAACTTCAATTTCAGAGAAAAATCTATGGGAGTAATCCGTCCACTCTCTTTCTAACCATGCTTCGGAGTTAGCTTTAATAACCACAAACTCCGTTCTTCTATTCAATTGATGCAGTCTTTCTTGTTCATCTTTGGTTGTTTTAGTGGAGATGAGTTTGCAGTCAAGAGCAGTAAAACCGCTATCCGTTTTCGCCGTATAAGGCATGTTTTCGCCCATTCCAATGGCTTCGATTTTCATATTCGAATCCACATATTCCAAGAGGAATTCTTTGATTGACTCCGCTCTTCTTTGGCTGATTTCGAGGTTTTTTTCTGTTGTTCCTCTACAATCCTGATGTGTTATAATTTTCAAGGAAAGAATCTCCTTATGATACTTGAAATAATCAACTAAGAAATGATTGCTCTGGTAGAGTTCGAGTTCGGGGTTTAACCTGATGCATGAACGATCACGCTTAAATTCGAGGTGAATCGTATCTC
This sequence comes from Bacteroidia bacterium, assembly GCA_030427935.1. Taxonomy (GTDB): domain Bacteria; phylum Bacteroidota; class Bacteroidia; order Flavobacteriales_D; family Crocinitomicaceae; genus JAGQYP01. Next base: position 6,786 of record JAUICI010000031.1, read on the forward strand.
TTTCTTCCAAAAAATCTTTTCGAAGACTTGTGTATTCTTGTCCAAATGATGAGCAAATACTCAATAGAAAAAGTAAGATGAAAGGTGTTTTCATGTTAGGTTAATGCGAAGTATTTGAGAAGTTACAATTGGTTGGGAGGTGATGGATTGCAGATACAATTTGGAATGGATTCTCGGGGGAGGGAGGGTTCTTTGCTTGCGAATAAGTCCGGATTGCAAATCCGAACTAACGCAAAAAAAAGCGGACACCGTTGTGACCGCTTTTTTAACCAAACTAAATTACAAACTTACTGTAATGAAAAACTATTGTAGTGCAATGACTACGTTCATAAGAATCATAAATGTATTTATTGCCAAAGCTCCGAAGAACATTGGTACCATTGTCTTCATTGGTGCTTGTCCGATTGCAAACGCATTAGGAATAATCGTACAAAGCAGCATAACTGATAATTGAGGAACATTGAAACCTACTGCTTCAAACATGGAGAATGCTGCCATTCCACCGTAAATACTTCCAACAAAAATCACCATTACCTGAACTGTCCAGGCATGTACAGGAAAATTCGCCCATTCAATAATTCCAGCGATCCCTGATTTCTTTAATACTTTCTCGTCGTGAGCCGTTAATGTAGTTGCCATATCTTTGAGTTTTATTAATTTTCGTACAATCCAAAGGTGAGAACTTTTCTTTGTTCATGAGATGACGAATGTTAGGTGGTCTCCTGACATTTATCAGAGATTGATTTTTACTTTGAATGAAGCAGGTCGAAAACTTTCTTTTATCTTTGAGAAAACTCTTTAAAAACAATAAAATGAAGATTCTAGTTCCTGTTGATTTTTCAGACCAGTCATTACTAGCAGTTCAAGCAGCGGCAGATATTGCATCTGAGCAAAAAGGAGAAATTGTTTTACTTCACATGTTGGATATTCCCAATTTTTATGGAACAGACATCATCCGAGAATTGAATTCAGATGAGTCTTTTTTCATGATGAAGGGAGCCAAACAAAAAATGGAAGAGTTTGAAGGTAAGATCAAACAGGAGGATGTGGAGATTCGAACAGAGATTCGATTAGACAATACTTACTCGGGAATCATAGATTTTGCGGATGAGATTGCAGCAGACTACATCTTGATGGGGTCGCACGGTGCGTCAGGATTAAAAGAAGTTTTCGTTGGGTCCAATACCGAAAAAGTGGTTCGTAGATCCAATGTGCCTGTAATTTGTATTAAAGATTACGAAGCTGGTTTGTCTTTCAAGAATATTGTTTTCGCATCTAATTTTTATAAAGAATCGGACACCGTTTTGCCTTATTTGAAACAATTAATCAAAGACTTTGGCTGCAAGGTTCATCTGTTAAGAGTGAATACGGAGCGAGATTTTGAGACAACCTGGTATTCTCGAAAAGTAATGGAAGAGTTTATCAATAGTTCAGAATTGGGCTCTGAGTGTACCATAAATATCTACAACGATGATTCAGTAGAAAGCGGTATCATGCGATTTGCCAATGAAATTGAAGCCGATGCCATGGTTGTGAGTACACATCAAAGAAGAGGTTTGAATCACTGGTTTAATGGTTCACTTGGATCTGATTTGGTTAATCACGCTGTTCTTCCAGTTATTACTTTTAGGATAAAGAAGTAGGTGTTAGGTAATAGGTAATAGGTAATAGAGAATAGGGAATAGGTTCTGTATTCTAAATTCTAAATTCTGATATCTGGTATCTGATATCTAAAATCTCAGTTTACAACTCTTCATCGTCTTTTTTCATTTCCTTTTTCTGAATTTTGCATTTCGCATTTCGAATTATTTCACCGACTGACATTTTTCCGTGATCAAATTGACTTTTCTCAGGAGGCTAGGAGAATTATATTGATATCTTTGACGCAATTGTTTATATTAACTTCTGAAAATTAGTCAGTTATGAATAAAATATTAGTACCAACAGATTTTTCCGATACAGCTTACAATGCTTTGAAATTTGCTGGTGACATTGCCTTATCTTATGGTTCAGAAATCCATTTGGTTAATTGTTATCAACTGCCTCAGGGCAATAGTTCTGTGATGATTGATCTGCAGGATATTTTGGAGCAAGACTCTAAAAAGGGTTTAGCGGAACAAGTAGCTATCTTTTCTTCAGAAGAGAAGTATAAGGATTTGACGATTGTGCAACATTCTTTGTTTGGATACCTGAATGAATGTGCTAATAATCTCATTAAATTACATGGAATCGATGCGGTTGTTATGGGAACTACCGGTGCGGAAACAACTTCAAACAAGTTTTTTGGTTCGAATACCTCCAAACTGATGAAGAAGTTGAATATCCCTTTATTTATTGTTCCGAAAAACAATCAGTTGAACTTTGCTGAAATTGTTTATTCCTTGGCTGAAGATCCTTCGAAATACAATGTTTCAAGTTCTTTTGTGAAAGGATTGGCGAAAAAGTATGATTCGAAAGTGCATTTGTGCAATGTATATAAAGATAAAGAGCATATGCCTGCTTTAGAAGATCGAAACGGCTTTTCTCATTTCTTTGAGGGAACCAAAACGGATGTTCATTTTATTGAGAATCCAGATGTTTCAGAAGGTATATTGGAATGTTCAGAGGTGAATGATTGTGGTTTAATCATCATGGTAAGAAAGCATTATGGGTTCTTTGAGAATCTTTTGCATAAATCCTCTACTCGAAAGATGGCCGTATATGCCAATAAGCCATTATTGGTCTTAGATGAAGAATTATTTAAAAACAAGAAATAAAAGCATGGAAAACGCAATAGTAAAACAAGTTATGACAAAGAAGATCATTACGATTGGAGCGGATGAAACTTTGTCAACAGCCAGCGAAATAATGGATAAAAACCATTTTCGTCACCTTCCAGTTGTAGAAGGAGAAAAATTGATTGGAATTCTTTCGAAAACGGATTTATTGCGTTTAGGATTTAATGATCGTTTGGGAGATTTGGAAACTCAAATCGGTTCGAATTTGTATGATGTACTTACGGTTGGACAAGTGATGGTCGCACATCCGATGTTTATTGCCGAAGAAACTCCTTTGGCCGAAGCTTCAAAGAAAATGATTGACGAACAGTTTCATGCTTTGCCTGTGGTAAATTCTGATAATAAATTGTCTGGAATCATAACTACAAGTGATGCCTTGAACTTTTACATCAGCAACTAAAATCCGTCTATTTTATAGGTTGAATTTTAAAATAATTTGGCCTATATTTGAGGTAAATTGATTCTGAAAATGGCAGAGTTATTTTACATAGATATCAGAGATATTCTGAAACGCGATCCGGAGTGAGTCTTACTCTGACGATACCTACTACATTTACTTTTAGGGATTTCCCTTTATTTTATTCATTTTTTAAAACAGTTATTTATGCCTAGATATCATAAATTAGGTAAAATACCTCATAAGAGACATACGACCTTTCGAAAAGAAGATGGGAGTTTGTATCACGAGCAATTATTTGGAACCGTTGGATTCGACGGTATGTCTGCATTGATGTATCACGTACATCCTCCAACTATGGTGAAGGAAGTTCAAGATTCCTATTCGGTTGCTCCAGAAGTTGCGGTTGATAAGAATATGAAGTCGCTTTCTTTGAATGGTTTTCAAGTTCCGCAAAAGGACGATTATCTGGATTCAAGAGTTTGTGTTTTGATGAACAATGATTGTCAAATACAATTATCGGCTCCAAAGAAATCTTTAACCGAATATTTCTACAAGAATGCAGATTCTGATGAAGTTATTTTTATTCATAGAGGAACAGGGAAACTAAGAACCATGTTGGGAAATATTCCATTTTCCTATGGTGATTATTTAGTAGTTCCAAGAGGGATGATTTATCAGATTGAATTCGACACGGAAGACAATAGATTGTTCATTGGTGAATCCAAATCACCAATTTATACCCCGAAAAGGTATAGAAACTGGTTTGGTCAGCACCTAGAGCACTCTCCATTTTGTGAAAGAGATATGCGACCACCAGAAGAATTGGAGACGCATGACGAAATGGGTGATTTCACAGTAAAAGTGAAGAAAGAAGATTATATGCATGTATATACTTATGCTTCACACCCTTTCGATATTGTTGGATGGGATGGCTATAATTTCCCTTATGCTTTCTCGATTCATGATTTCGAACCAATTACTGGACGTGTGCATTTGCCGCCTCCTATCCACCAGACTTTCGAATGTGCTGGTTTTGTTATTTGTTCTTTCGTTCCAAGACTTTACGATTATCACCCAGAAGCTATACCAGCTCCATACAATCATTCAAATATTGATTCGGATGAGGTGCTTTACTATGTGGATGGTGATTTCATGTCGAGAAATAATATTCAAAAAGGTCAGATTACTCTGCACCCTGCAGGAATTCCTCATGGACCACATCCTGGAGCTTATGAAAGATCCATCGGTCAGAAGGATACTGAAGAGTTAGCTGTAATGGTCGATACTTTTGCACCATTGAAGGTAACCAAAGCAGCATTGGAAATCAATATTGATGATTACTATCAATCTTGGATACACTAGTTGAATGAAAAATTAAAAATGTAAATTTTGGAATTGCGCATTTCGTCCTGATAGCTGTCGGGATACGCATTTCGAATTAAAATATTAAGTTATGGCAGAAGAAAAAAAATTAAAAAGCGTAGACTACGGTCTAGAGAAAATATTTGAAGGAGCACAGGATTTCCTTCCACTTTTAGGGACTGATTATGTGGAATTGTATGTAGGGAACGCTAAGCAAGCGGCTCACTTTTACAAAACGGCATTTGGATTTCAGTCTTATGCTTACAAAGGTTTGGAAACAGGATCGAAAGACGTGGTTTCTTATGTTGTAAAGCAGGACAAAATTTGCTTGGTTTTAACGACTCCATTAAACTCAGAGAGTCCAATTAATGACCACATTGTAAAACACGGTGATGGAGTTAAAGTAATCGCTCTTTGGGTAGAGGATGCTAAGAAAGCTTGGGAAGAAACAACTTCTAGAGGAGCAAAATCTTATATGGAACCAACGGTTGAAAAAGACGAGCACGGTGAAGTAGTCAGATCCGGAATTTACACTTACGGTGAAACGGTTCACATTTTTGTTGAAAGAAAGAATTATGATGGATTATTCCTTCCAGGATTTACAAAATGGGAATCCGAATACAATCCAGAGAATCTTGGACTGAAATTTATCGACCACATGGTTGGTAATGTAGGTTGGGGAGAAATGGACCAATGGGTGAAATGGTACGAAGACGTAATGGGATTCGAAAACTTCCTTTCATTCGATGATAAGCAAATTCATACGGAATACTCGGCCTTGATGTCGAAGGTGATGTCGAACGGTAACGGAAGAATCAAATTCCCTATCAACGAACCTGCAGAAGGAAAGAAAAAGTCTCAAATTGAGGAATATCTTGATTTTTATGAGGGACCTGGTTGTCAGCATATCGCAGTTGCAACAGATGATATCATCGCAACAGTAAAAGGAATGCGAGCTAGAGGAGTAGAGTTTTTAACAACTCCTCCTGATACTTATTATTCTGCTGCACCTGGAAGATTGGCAGAGCATAATCATGAATTAGCCGAGGATTTGGCAACATTGAAAAGCCTTGGAATCATGATTGATGCAGATGAAGAAGGTTATCTATTGCAGATCTTTACTAGACCAGTAGAAGACAGACCAACATTATTCTTCGAAATCATCCAAAGAATGGGTGCAAGAGGATTCGGTGCTGGTAACTTTAAAGCGCTTTTCGAATCGATCGAGCGTGAGCAAGAGTTGAGAGGAACGCTTTAATTGATTGGATAATTAGTTAATGTGCTAATATGATAATTAGGGTAAGAGTTCGCTTTCGAGTTGAACTCTTTTCCTGTGTTTATGGTTTAATTTTAGATAAGACTATAAAACTAAAAAAACGAGAGAACTTAAAATGAAAACAGCTACAGTAGTAGGAGCAGGATTAGTAGGATCGCTTTGGGCAGTTTATCTGTCGAAGGCAGGTTATAAGGTTAAGATATTCGAAGCGAGATCGGATTTGAGAAAAGCAGATATTTCGGCAGGGAAATCGATCAACCTGGCTTTGTCAGCTCGAGGTTGGCATGCGTTCAAAACCGTCGGAGTGGAAAAAGAAATTGAGCCGATAGCCATTCCAATGACAGGTAGAATCATGCATGACTTGGAAGGTAATTTGACTTACCAACCTTATGGAAAAGAAGGTCAAGCTATTTACTCTGTTTCTAGAGCTGGAATCAATTGTAAAATGATGGACATTGCCGAAAAATATGGTGATGCCGAGATTTATTACAATGAAAAATGTACCGGAGCTGATTTAGAAAATGGAATTGTCTATCTGGAGAATACGCAAACCGGAGAGAAATCCGAGGTGAAGTCGGATGTCGTATTTGCGGCCGACGGTGCTTTTTCTGCTGTTCGATACAATGCCATGCAAAAAACGGATCGTTTTCAATATTCTCAGAATTATATTGAAGATGGTTACCGTGAATTATTGCTTCCTGCAAATGAAGATGGTTCTTACAAAATGGATAAGAATGCACTTCATATTTGGCCAAGAGGAAGATTCATGTTAATTGCTTTGGCGAATGAAGATGGTTCGTTTACTTGTACTTTATTCATGCCTTTTGAGAATCATAAGTATTCTTTTGATAAGCTAAAATCCAAGTCTGATGTCGACGCTTTCTTCAAGGAAGTTTTTCCGGATTTTCATGATATGATGCCTGATGTAGGAGAAAGATGGGAAGATCATCCACTTTCATCATTAGCCATTGTAAGGTGTTACCCTTGGCATTCTGGAAAATTCGCTTTGATGGGAGATGCAGCTCATGCTACAGTACCTTTTTATGGGCAGGGTATGAACGCAGGATTCGAAGATTGTACGGTAATGCATGAATTAATGCAAAAGCATAATGAGGATTGGGATCAAGTTTTTGAAGAATATTCGGTTGTAAGAAAACCAAATGGCGATGCGGTTCAGGACCTTTCAGTTCACAATTATCATGTGATGAGAGATTATGTAGCCGATCCAGAGTTTCTACTTCAGAAGAAGTTTGAAAAGAGAATTTCAGAATTGTATCCAGAGGATTATTTGCCATTGTATTCCATGGTTTCTTTTTCGAGAATACCTTATTCGGAGGCTTTGGAAAAAGGACGAGCACAAGATGAACGCATGCTCCAACTGATTCGAGAAAATAATGTTGCTGAAGCTTTTGAGAATGGAACAATCGATGATTTGATCCATGATCTTTATAAAAAACACTAGAATGACAAGAGAAGAATTATTAGCCGCAATAGATAAGAAATATGAAGCGATGGGTCAGGACCCAGATGTTCATCTTTCAGGTTTGTTGCATGCTGAACCGATGAAATACTGGGATTTTATCCAGTTGGATGCTTTGTTGGGTCTGCAAACCCAGAGAACACAGCTTCCCGATGAAATGGTCTTTATCATGTACCATCAAATCAATGAATTATTGTTTAAAATGATTCTTTGGGAAATTGCTCAAGTTTCTCATGCAGAGAACATTCAGCCGGATAAGTTTGTTATGCATTTAGAGCGAATCTCAAGATATTTCGACATGTTATCGAGTTCTTTTGATATCATGGGAGATGGAATGGAATTGGATCAGTACATGAAGTTCAGAGATACCCTTACTCCGGCTAGTGGATTCCAATCTGCTCAATACCGAAAAATCGAGATCGCCTCAACGGAATTGATTAATCTAATCGATTTCAGATTTAGAGCTACTATTGACAGAGAAACACCTTATAAGCATGCCTGGGAGCACATGTACTGGCAAGTTGCGGGGAAAGATTATGAAACTGGAGAAAAGTCAAAACTATTGACCAATTTCGAAGAGAAATATGAAAAAGAATTGACCGACTTCATGGTAGAGTACAATGAGGTCAATTTGTGGACCAAGTTTAAAGCTTTACCGAAAGAATACAGAGAAAATAAAGAATTAATTGAAGCCATGAGACATTACGATCGAACGGTAAATATCGATTGGGTTATGAATCACCTGAATGCAGCTAGAAAGTATTTGGGAGATGCTGAAGCTACGGGAGGCTCTCATTGGCAAAAATATATGCATCCTAAATATCAAAGAAGAATCTTCTTTCCAGAATTATGGTCAGAAGAGGAATTGGCGAATTGGGGTCAGGATGAATACATCCAAAAATTTGAACAAATGAGCTAAATCATGTTAGTTCATGGAAAAAGAAAGGTTTAATTAGAAGATTTGAGTTAAATTATGCTCAAATCGAATCAAAAAAAACAAAATGGACGATAAATTGAAAAATGAAGATCCGGAATTGTTGAAAGAATTTCAGGCAAAGATTGATGCAGAAATGAAGATCGAGCCGAAAGACTACATGCCGGAAGCCTACAGACAACATTTGATCAGACAAATTTCTCAACATGCCCATTCTGAAGTAATTGGAATGCAGCCTGAAGGAAATTGGATTACAAGATGTCCTTCCATTCGAGCGAAAAAAATCCTGATGGCAAAAATTCAGGATGAAGGTGGACACGGTTTGTACTTGTATTCTGCAGCAGAAACATTAGGAGTTTCCAGAGATCAATATCTAAGATGGTTGCACGAAGGAAAAGCAAAATATGCTTCAGTTTTTAATTATTCAGCGCTGAATTGGGCTGATATTGGAGCCATTGGATGGTTAGTTGATGGAGCGGCGATTGTGAACCAAGTTTCACTTCAAAGAACTTCTTACGGACCTTATTCAAGAGCGATGGTGAAGATCTGTAAAGAAGAATCTTTCCACCAAAGACAGGGATATGAAATCATGGTTTCCATGGCTCAAGGAACTGCGGAACAAAAGGAAATGGCGCAAGACGCCTTGAATAGATGGTGGTACCCGTCTTTAATGATGTTTGGTCCACACGATGGAGATTCTCCAAGATCATCCTTGGCGATGCAATGGAAAATCAAGAGAGAAACCAATGATGAATTGAGACAGAAATTTATCGACAAAACGGTTCCTCAAGCCGAGTTTTTAGGTCTAACTGTTCCAGATGAAAACTGCAAGTTCAATGAAGCTACCGGTCATTATGATTGGACAGACATCGATTGGGATGAGTTCTGGGCTACAATCAAAGGATTTGGACCAAATAACAAGCGAAGATTGAAGCATCACCAACAAGTTCATGATGAAGGACAGTGGGTGAGAGAAGCTTCCATCGCTTACGGAAAGAAGAAGAATAAAAAAGAAGTTGCATAACATTAAAATACTACTAACATGAGTACAGATAATCAAGGACCACTTTGGGAAGTGTTCATTCAAACAAAGCCAGGTGCACCGTTTAAGCATGCTGGAGCGGTTCACGCTTATGATCAGGAAATGGCGATTGAAAACGCAAGAGATACTTACACAAGAAGACATGAAGGAACTTCGATGTGGGTTGTCAAATCAGAAGATATCGTTGCAGTTGCACCGGAAGAAGCGGATGCATTTTTCGATCCATCTGATGATAAGATTTACAGACATCCGACTTTTTACGAGATTCCGGAGGGAGTAAAGCATTTGTAGAATACTAAAAAGATTAAAATGAAAAAGGATTTATACAATTTCGCCATCCGAATGGGAGACACCAGCTGGATCTTGAGTCACAGGCTGTGTGAATTGTGTTCGTTTGGTCCTTTTTTGGAAGAAGATCTCGCCATGACCAATGTAGGTTTGGATCATATTGGTCAGGCCGAAGAATGGTTGAACTACGCATGTGAATTATCGGATGAAGACGTAGACGCAGATTTTCTTGCCTATAGAAGAAAGGAAAAGGAATACAGAAATGTACAATTGGTTGAATATCCAAATGACGATTTTGCTTATGTAATTACGCGTCAGTTTTATTTGGATGTCTACAATTATCTATTGTACACAAAACTTACTCAATCGAAAGACGCCACTTTTGCAGCGATTGCTCAGAAGTCTTTGAAAGAGGTGAAATATCACTTAAGACACAGTTCTAACTGGATGGTGAGATTAGGTGATGGAACAGAAGAATCTCACGAGAGAGTTCAAAATGCTGTGGATGATCTATGGTTTTATACTGGAGATTTATTCGTCATGCCGGAATCAGAGCAAAATCTAGCAAAAGAAGGAATCATTCCAAATTTGGCTGATTTAGAAGCGGATTGGGAGAAAATGGTATTGGAAGTATTTGAAAAAGCTGGAATCAATAAACCTTCTTATGAAGTATTAGCTTCAGGTTCATTTGATGGTCAGCATACAGAATACTTAGGTTTCATGTTGTGTGAAATGCAGTATTTACCAAACAAATATCAGGATGCCAAATGGTAATCCATCAAATAAGAATATGAAGGAAACTCGGATCTGGGAGATCTTAGCGGAAATCCCAGACCCCGAAATTCCTGTTCTAACTATCCTTGACCTCGGCATTGTCCGAAAAGTAGCCTTTGAAGGTGAAGCTCCTATCATTACCATCACTCCAACGTATTCAGGTTGCCCAGCCATGCAAAGATTCGAATCCGATATCAAAGAAGCGATGACTAAAAATGGCTATGAAGGAACAGAGGTCCCCATGGTTTATGATCCTGCTTGGACCACAGATTGGATTACAGAAGAGGGAAGAAGAAAGCTCAAAGAATACGGGATTGCCCCACCAGAAGAATCCTCAGCCGATAAAAAAGCCCTTTTTTACGAAGATGATATCGTAAACGTAACCTGCCCTAGATGCAATTCAAAAAACACCAAATTGGAAAGTCAGTTTGGTTCTACAGCTTGCAAAGCGCTCTACAAATGCAATGATTGCTTGGAACCTTTTGAGTATTTTAAGTGCTTGTAGGTTTTTTTAGTTCTAAGCTTGCCTTGAGTGGTAGTCGAAGGGTACTAGGTTCTAAGTGTCGGCTTAGTACTTATGAAATTTATACCAAAAATTGGTATATTTGATATAAACCTTTTATTATGGCCAAAAATACATCCATTTCGTTGGGAGATTATTTTGATCGATTTGTAGAAATGCAATTGAATTCTGGGCGATATAAGAATGCGAGTGAAGTGATAAGAGCTGCTCTTCGCCTTTTGGAAAAGGAAGAAGATAAGCATGAAGCCTTGAAGAAAGCTATAGAAGCTGGTATCGCTAGTGGAAATAACCCTGATTTTAATCCCGATTCACACCTAAATCAACTGAAGAAAAAGAATAATTGAATTAGAGTGTTCTACTTTCCAAGCAAACACAATCATTCAAATCAGGAATTTATACCAACTATAAATCAAGAAAACAAATCCTTTTAATTTCCTTATTTTTGAGAAAAACTTAATCTATGAAATACCTTTTATCAATTTAATCTTGATAGACTCCATTCAAGTCTATGCTTCTGACTGTACAATTATATAAACACAATGAATCTTTACGATCACATAAAATCTAATTAATTAAAAGAATCATTTTACGGTTACCTCCTTTTGGAGATGATTGTGGTTTTTGTGATTACAATTACTGGAGCTCCATTAATATCCTTTTACTTTGCGGGAAAATCGTTTGGAACAGATATAGTTTATTGGATAGAGGACAATCTATTTATTGTGATTGTTGGTTTTATTTTAGTTGGTCTTGTATCTACCTATTTTGTGGCTATTAAATCCAATAAGAGAGTTGTAGTTTCATTTATGTTTAGTGAAGAATATAACATTTTAGAGATCGCAACGAGGAGAATCATTAAATCTTCAATTAAATTTCACACGATTCCTTATGATCAGCTAGAAATTCAAGTCCATAAGGGAAATAACTTTCTGTTTGTAGATAAATATAAAGGCTACAAAGTACTGCGAAATGATGAAGTCCTAGGTTATTTTTTTATTGATCATTTTACTTGGTGCGATCAGAAAAGAGAGATAAAGTATTTTATTCAGTGCGCAAAACCTTTTCTCAATAATTAAGAGTCACTGTTTTGTTCCTTTCGCTCTTTACTGCGTTTCTAGAATAGTCTTATGGATTCTTTGAGAGTCAAACATCCTTAGTGAGTAAACCTATTTATTATGAAATATTTGATTTGCAGTTTTATTCTATTATCCAATTTAGTATCGGCTCAAAATTCGATTGAATTGGTACAATGGACAGACGAACCATGTGATAGCGATTATGATCCGCATTTATTGGTTAATCGAATAAGTTCAATAACAGAAGATCAAGGGGTGACTTCTGTGACTATCAATTTTCATGACAACTGTTGCCCTCAATTTGATCCAAGTGTTGAACTTAAAGGAGATACAGTGTTCTTTTATATTTGGAAAGAGAATAAGGGTAGTTGCTCCTGTACTTGTTGTTTTTCCATGCGTTATGATTTAAAAGATTTTGATACAAATAAAAACTATGTATACTATTTTCAAGATGCTAAAGTGAAGGAGTCGGATGATCCTTATCCTGTAAAAGAGCCTGTTTCTGAGTTGTACAATGGTATGGAAATCAATCGAGAAAATAAATATGGTTTCAAAGAAGGACTTTGGATTACATTTTATGATGACGGTAGAATTAAATCTGAATCTACCTATCCGGAACATAATATGCAGTCGAGAAGCTTTCCAATTGAATCAAAATCTTTCTATGAAAATGGACAACTGGCTCATCATTACAGAAGAGACGCTAGGGAGAATTGGTTTGAAGATGGGGAATTATGGTCTTATGAATACAGATATGAAAAGGGAGATACTTCTTTCATTGAAGAAATGTCAAAGTTTTCAAACAAGAACTTGAGAGAACATTCTTTAGAGCGTGAATACAAAGTGATTATTGATAATAAAGTAATCGCAGGACTTAGAGATACTGGAAGAATTTCCGAAACAGTGTATATTAAAGAGTATTATGAGAATGGACAGAAAAAACATGATTTTCATATCAACAAGGACACTTCTTATCTATGGTATAAAACTGGCGAGCTGGAAAGGCTAGAATATCGAAATGGGTCAAAAAATTTTTCCAAAAATGGAATGCTCCAAAATCAGAGTTTTAATTGGCAAGAGAATGATTCTCAAACGAAAAGTAGATTAGTAATTTGGTACCGCACGAATTCCACCAAACTTCTTCAAGTTAAACTGCTCAAAACTGAATCGTTTCTTTCTCCAAAGGAGTATATTTGGGACTTTGATTTGGACGGCAAGCTTAATAAGTCTCCTTCTGATTGGGAAGGACCTTATCCTTGGAAGCGGTTTCCTGAACTCAATTGGATTAAACAATAAAAAGGCGAAGGTTTGTTATTCATTTTTTTATCATTCCGAGATGCCTGGTCTAGCCATGGAGAGAAGGAATCCAGTTCGAATTGAGGATTATAAGATTGAGATTGTTCAAATCGAGTAAAGCGTTTGGATTATTTCTAAATTTGAAAAAACTTAATCTATGAGAATTTCTTATGTATTTCTAATTTTTACTTTTCTGCTTGGTGCCTGTAAGGAGAGGCAAGAACCATTGAAAGAAAAGGAAGAGCCGAAGTCAGATGCGAATGGGCTTAATTTTGATATTCATCAGAAACAAGCAGGTGGGCTATCTGTTGTGGAGGCCTGTTCCATAGGAATGCAGAAGTTTTTCACGGATTCCACCGATCTTGAAGGTATTTGTGAATGCTGGGCACCAAAAATGATCAAACTGATGGCCAATGATCCTAAACATATGACATTGTTTATTAAGCAAGATTTCAACTCTTTCGATGAGGAAATGAAAGTACGGGTCTATGAAAGTTTATCCGTATGCTATGAGGAAATCATGGGGAAACCAATTGAGCTCGGTTTGGCCGGTGAATAAACGACAAAATGATGCGACTACTTATTTTTTTCATCCCCCTACTTTTACTTTCATGCTCCAACAAGCCAAATGGTGAGGTCTACGGAAAATGGGAGTTTGTCAGTTATGAGCAATTAAAACCCTTAGAGTTTGTTGAGGAGGAATTTAAGAATCCAGAAAACTTGTGTTACATTTTTGGAGCAACATTGTGGTCTGGAAGAGAAGGAAAAACTCTGGAATTTACAAAAGAAGGGCAAATTAAAGGAGATTACATTCCCGAGATTGGAGTTGAAAAATTGAATATGACCTTCTCCTATGAAAAAGGTGAAGATTTGATCTTTATCTTTTATCATCCCGAAAAGCCAGATCAGGCAATAGAGAGAAAAATTCCAGTTCGATTTGAAGAGAATTTCATGTATTTGACCATCGAAGGGTTTTTAGAAGTGAAATTTAAGTTTGTAGGATCTTAAAAGTGCGTTATCCGTAAAGAACAGTTCCAAATATTAATCATTCCTTTTCTGATCTTGTCGCTCTCGATTATCGGCGGACTCGCACTCATTCGATATGTTTTAGATATTAAACTAGGAATACTGGGGCTTAAAACAGAATTGATCGAACTTTGGGCCCCTTTCATTATCTCCTTTCTCCTTGTTCATTTAGTTTTTAGAAGACGTTTTTTAGTCATAAAAATGAAAGATCGGGATTTAACCGATTTCTATTATTTGATTGTTACTATTGTCATCGGTGCATCGACCATGGGGGTTCAGATTTATTTGTCTAATCAAGTCTATGATCTCATCCATGTAGAAAAGATAGAGGAAGTGAAGAACTATCCAAATGAGAAATATTTTCATGTTCAAAAATTTAGTTTGGACGAGGAAACCCGACTATATTCCTTTGATTACAATGTTTCAGGAGAGGACGGTGAAGACTTGAATTTTTATGCTTATGTCGTAGCACCATTTAAAGGAGTGGATGGAATTTGGTTTGGGAAGGAATATAGTCAGACCCATGCCAATAATTTAAGTAATCAGGCAAAAAACGCTCAGTATGAAAGCTTTCAAAAATTTGCCCATCGGATGTCTTTGAAAGAAGAATATAGTAATGCTTCCTATTTTGAAAGATGTAGAAATTCTGATGAAATGGATGGTTTTCTTCATGCTATTGCTACTCAAAATTTTGCTATTGAAGAAGAGGATGTGATTATACTCACACCACAGATGGGGAGTTTTGAGCATCGATCCGGGGTTACAGGATTTCGGTTGATAGTGGGTGTTTTGGTTTTTCATCTCATTATTGTTCTCATCTTTTATTATCGAGAGATTGACCCAAAGGGACTTAAAAAGTACAAATCGAAAAAGAAGATTGAATTTGATGATGAGATTATTTGGAAGGTGATCTCTTTTAAAGAAGGAGCCAAAGGGGTTTCATTCATTTTTTGGATGTGTACCCTTGTATTTATTGTCTTTCTAGGACTAGGGATGAATTTGATGTATCCAAGTTTTGATTTATTCCATGAATACGGTGCTTTAAATCAATATATTTTTGAATACGGCGAATATTGGAGATTCCTGACGGCGCCCTTTATCCATATTGGTATTGTACATTGGTTTTTTGCAATGGCATTCTTTTTAATCGCAGGCGGGATGTTGGAACCAATTGTAAAAGGAAAAGTCTTTTTATTGGTTTTCATAATCTCCTCTATTCTTGCGATACTGATCAGTATTTATAGCATTCCAAATGCACTTGTATTTGGTTCTGATAGCGGAATGATGGGTGTTTTAGCATTTCTACTAGTAGTTTCAGCCATTTTGAAGACTGAAGACGCAGTGCTCCATTTATGGGTAAGTATCATTCTCATTTTAATTAAACTCGTTTCATCCGTTTTGTCAGGAGGAACTGATTTTATGTATTTAGCAGGAGGAGCTTTTTCAGGACTGATTTTAGGTTTCATTTATGTATTCTTTCAGAAAAAAAGCCTTATAAGAAAAGAGAAGAAGTAATCTGTCCTTATTTCTGTCAATTTCATATATTTAAATCTTATAAAACACTCAACATGAAGTATCTACTATCCTTTTGCATTTTTGCATTGCCTTTGTTCTCGACTGCTCAAAACTTTAAGTTTTACAGCTACGAAAATTACCATGATTTTAAGGGAGAATTAAAACGGCGAACGACGGTTTCTGAAGAAGTTCAAATCCAGATCAATGAGAAAGACAAGAAAGTAGTCATTATTGATAAAACGGGTAAGAATACCTATACCATCACCTCGAAAGACACAGGAGTTGATTGCCAGAAAAAGGATTATGTCGACTACGACTTAAAAGCCGGTGAGAAAATCTATTCTTTAAGGAAAGTAGGCAAGTCTTGCATGTTTTACTACGACTATCAATCGGAAGAAAACAGCTATTTTCAATCCGCCAAAAAGATGAAGTATTATTATTAAAATCAATCGTATGAGAATCTTATTATTATCCATCCTTTTTCTTTTCGGATTTACCCTTTCAGCTCAGGAAGCGACTAAAGCAGAAAAGGAACTGTACGACTTAGTCATGAAGTACCGAAAACAAAATGGTCTGAAAGAAATTCCAATGTCAAAATCTTTGACCAAAGTGGCACAGATTCACGCCAAAGACTTAAAGGAAAACCAGCCAGTAAAGGGGAATTGCAATTTGCATAGCTGGTCAAGTAAAGGGGAGTGGTCAGCTTGTTGCTATACCTCTGATCATGCAAAAGCACGCTGCATGTGGGACAAACCAAGAGAGCTGACCAATTACAAAGGAAATGGTTACGAAATCTCCCATTGGTCAGGTGGAACAGCCACAGCGGAAGGTTCGCTTGCTGGTTGGAAAAAAAGTAAAGCTCACAATAATGTCATACTCAATAAAGGCATTTGGGATGATGAATGGAAAGCCATCGGAATTGGAATGAATGGTGGTTATGCCGTGATTTGGTTTGGGAAGGAGGAGGATTCAGAGGAATGAAAAATTAATGATGAAAAATGAAAAATTATAGAGTTGTTAATTCCATTGCGACCTTTGCGACTTCTCTGCGACTTTGCGTTTAAAAAAGATTTAAGCTAAAATGATAGTATGAAATCGCTTCTAATTATAATCGCTAGTTTATTTGTCTTAGGATGTTCTAAGACTTGTGATAATCAAGAAAAGCCAGGTTGTCAGGATACACCGCCTACAGATGAGCTTTGTTTGGCCTATTTTACTCGTTGGTTTTACAATTCGGATTCGAATTCTTGTGAAGAAATTGGCTATGGGGGTTGCAATGAATGGGGGTTCGACAATAGGCAGGAATGTGAAGCTTGTCGGTGTGAATAGATTAAAAATTAAGGATGAAGGATGAAAAATGAAAGTTCCTCCGTGAATCTCCGTTAATAGCTTTCTTCATAAGAATTCAAACCACATTTTATCGCAAAATTCTGTTACTTATAGAATTTTCTGCGTTTTAATTTAGAGAATTTGAATTATGAAAAATCTGATCTATCCCATTTTGATCGCCTTTTTGATGTTTTCTTGTTCCTCAGAAGAATCAGAATCAGTGGATTATCCTGTTTTGAAAGACCGAATAGGAGAGGAGAATAGGACATACTCTCTATTGGAAAAGCGTCTGAATTATTTGGAATCCATAATTGACGAACCTTTGGATGGAGATTCTAGAATTACCAGACTCGTGGAAACCAATGCGGAATGGATTTTATTCACCTATTCCTTTACCACATTTTCTCTTTATCATTTGGTGGAAAAAGACTCAATTTCGAAATCTCGGGCTCAAGAATTGATGAAAAAATGCATTGAAAAAGCAATGGATCCCGGTGTAAGTATGCATTACGGGACAAATCCACGTAAATTAAATGAGCAATCCTCTGTTTTGTATCTAGGTCATTTGAATTTGATGCTGGGTATGTATGTTTCCATTTTTGATGATGAATCGTATGATGATTTGCATATTGATATTTCTAACTATTTATACCTGCAATTCAAACAATCGAAAACCTTTCAACTCGAGTCGTATCCCGAGGCGATTTGGATCTCGGACAATGCGCAAGCCATGGCATCCTTAAAATTTTATGCTGAGAATGCTTCCAAAGACAAACAATTAATCTGGGAAGAATGGAAGGCTGTAATTCAAAAAAAATACACGGACCCAGAAGTGAATTTACCCTATTCTACAGTCAATTTTGATTCTGGTTTAGCTGAAGAAGAACCCAGAGGCTGCATGTTGGGTTGGATCATCATGTTTACGCATTATTTTGATTCCGACTGGGCAGATTCCATGTATGTAGACTATCGCCAACATTTCAGTGCAGATTCTCTTGGTTTTAGAATGTTTCGTGAGCGCTACAATGTTTTTTCTACGAATATGGGTGATATCGATTCAGGACCTATCATCAATGGTTTTAGTATTCCCGCAACTCAATTTGCCATGATTGATGCCATCCTAGCGGGAGACCAAAAAACGGTTGACCGAATCAAAAAATTAATCAACTTCGGAACAGAAGAAATCGAATCCGAAAATCAATTTCACTACAAAACAAGAATGATTGAATTTGAAATTTCACCATTGGCGGAGGCTTTGATGTTGTATGCGATAGCTTTGGAATGAACCCTTCGACATGGTTCTACAAGCTCACCACAAGAGCTCAGGGACCTAAATTAAAAATGAAGAATTAAGGATGAAGGATGAAGAATGAAGTTTTAAGTTCTCCTTCGCTGAAGCTTCGGCGTCTGTAAAAGCTAAGTCGGACAAGGAATCAAAATAGAAGATTTCTAAATGTAAAATTGTTTATTTCATCAAGCACAAACTATTGGCTTATAACTACAAGGCTTATGAATTATCCGAACTCTTCCTAGATAATAATGACCTTATATATTTTTCCTTTTAATAGGTTTGTATAGCAGCTGAATAAACAGTTTCGTTATTATAAATATTGGCTAATTATGATTTGATATTTTATCATTAAATTTGAATTCAACCAATTTACTTTTTATGAATAGATTTTTTCTTTCCCTGATACTATCATTTGCTTTAGTTTCCTATTTGTCTTCCCAAGACCTTCATTTGAATTGGAAACAAAGAGTTGTCAATGATTATACCAACAGCTTGTCCGAAATATATCCAAATGAAATTTGTACTGATGATTTTGGAAACACATTTTTGATCGGAAATGTTTCAGCTTCAGCAAATTTCGGAGGATTGTATTCTTCGAATTACCCCTCTGATTCAGGATCTTTTTTCATCTCAAAGTACAATAACTGGGGAGGGTTAGAATGGGTCAAAAAAATCAGTGGAGTGTGGGGAAGATTAAATTCAATAAAAACAAATCAACAGAATGAGTTGTTTTGTTATTTAAGCTTTTCATCCTCAAATCCAATATTAATTTATGAGGATGGAGATTCCATTCAAATTGACCGATCAGACAGCTTAGATGTGAATGGCATGCTGCTTTTAAAGTTTAGTAATAATGGAGATCTTCTTTGGAGTAAGATATTAGGCAGGTATTTACAATTGTATAGTAATAACCCATACTCGAATTCAAATATGATTGGAGGGGAATTGCATGTCTGCAATAATGGAGACGTTGTAGTTGTTGGGAGAGGAGTTGGTGAAGTTGAACTTAATGAGAATTACACGGGAGGAGAATTAAATGTAGGGCAATCTCAACCTTTAATAGTTAGATATGATACAGATGGAAATTATATCTGGTCAAAAGCTTTTTCAGGAGACATGAATCCCCAAAATTATCCTAGGGGAGATATTTATAAAGTTCAAGAGGATGCAAATAGCAATTTATATTTGTCCGGCGTAGTTAAGGGAGTACTAGATTTCGACCCAGGGAATGGTGTAGATAGCATAGGAGGTAGTTGGCTAAAACCGACTCCATTTTTAGTGAAACTTGATGGTCTTGGAGATTATCAGTGGTGCAAAATAGCAGGTGGTGAGAATCAATTAACACATAATTATACCTACAATAACGAAATCGCAGTTAATTCTAATGGAGATATATATTGGACCGGAACGTTTGAAGATACTGTTAATTTAGATCCATCAGGTGGACAGCAATTAGAAGTATCCAAAGGATTATATGATTTTTATATCTCAAAATTTAATTCAAATGGAAGTTTATTGTGGACCAAAGTATTTGGTGGACCACTTTATGATGTTGTAAATCATATAGAGTTGGAAAATGGAAATAGAATTTATATAGTTGGAGAGTTTGAAGATTCTTTAGATTTAAATTCATCAAGCGCTTTACCGATTTTAATTTCAAAGGGCAGGAAAGATGGTTTTCTTCAGGTTTTGGATACAAATGGAACTACTGAAAATGTATTTCAGTTTGGATTTTCTGCTGATGAAAAATGCTTAAGTCTTCTAGTTAATGATAATACAATTACCGTCACAGGGACATTTAAAGATTCATTGGACCTTGGATTCTCAAATTCAAACTTTATCTCTAATCCCAATTTTCATCCTAATCTAGCATTATGTGATGGCTTTTTTCTTGCAAACTATAGTTTGGGGTATTTAGGGATTTCGGAATCAAAAGAGATGGATATTAATCTATATCCCAATCCAAGCAATGGTGATTTTATCGCAAGTATTTACGAGGAGTCCAAGTATTTTGTTTATGATGTTAATGGCCGAATGATTGATTATGGAGATATTGACGAACTGAATAATAAAATATCAATATCCAACAAAGGTGTTTTCTTTATCCATATCTATTCCGATAGCTTCTCTATCGTTAAAAAAGTGATTGTTAATTAAAGTCGAATATTTTTTATAGGCCATTGATCAACCAGAAATTGATAATTAATATCTCTACAAATGTAGATATAGGAATTTTGGGATTAAAAGATAAATATTATCGAAGAAGAATGAAGTCCTCCTTCGCTGAAGCTTCGGAGGACAAGGATGGATTTTCTCCGTGCAA
>JAUICI010000230.1 GCA_030427935.1 Bacteroidia bacterium
CAATTTGTTTTATCCGTATAAACATCCTTCAGAGCAACTTCAATTTCTCCTGCTAATTGTCGGTAGGGAACTTCGGCTAATTTGATGGCATAATTGGCTCCCTGGTCGATCCATCTTGTTGGGATTTGATCTGCTCGAGTAATACCAACTTTCACAGCGGAAGAAACTGCTAAGTATACGAAATGCGGTTTATTGTGGTTTTTTTCTTCCCATTCTACATCTCTTCCCTTACCCAAATGTGCTTCACATAATTCCGGATGAATGATGCAGGGGGCGGCTTCTGGTGCTGTTGTGAAACATTTATAACAAAAACCTCCACCAAAAGACTTTTTGGTTTGAGTACCACAGGCAATACAATTGATCCGACCTTCAAAATTAATTTCAACTCTGGAACCTACGAGATCATTCATGTAAATTTCCTGATCATTAAGATAGAGTCTATATTGAATTTCATCGCCAACCAGTTTCGTCGACATTTTGCTAAGATTCCCTTCGTATTTCATTTACCTGATGTTTGCTTCAAAAATAGTATTCATGATGGTACAAAGTAGGTTTTTTTTTATATTTTTACCACTCAAAATTTTGAATACAGAATCTAAAGCTATGGCAGATAATAACTTTGATGAAACAACAGCAGGAATTGGGTATGTACTAGTAATAGGTCTTTTGATCACGATTACAGTGATCTTACTTACTCAGTAAATAGAGCTCAAGCTTCTTCCTGTAAATCAATTTATTGTGATTTAGTTGAATCACTTATCCTGATGGGGTATGCCAGTACATAAAATATTTTCCTGGTTAATTAAGAAACGGATACATCAAATCGATTTATTCAAGCAATACCCTGTAGAAGTCCAAAATGAATTATTGACAAATCTGGTTACTCGTGCAAAAGACACGGAGTGGGGGAGAAAGTATGGTTATGATGAAATAACGAATTATCAGGACTTCAAAGAAAATGTTCCCATTCAAGATTATGAAGATGTGAAACCCTATGTGGAGAGACTTCTTCAAAACGAACAGAATATTTTATGGCCGACAGATACAAAATGGTTTGCCAAGTCGAGTGGAACTACCTCAGATAAAAGCAAGTTTATTCCGGTTACCCGAGATTCTCTAGAAGATTGTCATTACAAAGCTGGAAAAGATCTTTTGTGCTTGTACTACCACAATCATCCGGATGCAAAATTGTATAAAGGAAAACATCTTGTCGTGGGAGGAAGTGCAGAGACGAATAATTTAAGCACCGATTCTTATTTCGGTGATCTTTCCGCAATCATTACGAAGAATTTACCTTGGTGGGCAGAGATTCGAAGAACACCATCCAAGAAGATTGCTCTAATGAATGATTGGGAAGAGAAATTGGATAAAATGGCAAATGCCACCATTAAAGAAGATGTGGCAATTATCGTTGGTGTTCCAAGCTGGACTTTGGTCTTATTGAATCGCGTTTTGGAAATTACTGGAGAAACCGACATCAAGAAAGTATGGCCAAATTTGGAACTCTTCATGCATGGAGGTGTTAGTTTTAGTCCCTATGAAAAGCAGTTTTCCAATATCATTTCTGGTCGCATGAATTATGTGGAAACTTATAATGCTTCAGAAGGGTTTTTCGGGATTCAGGATACAGTTGACAAGAAAGAACTTTTGCTGATGCTCGATTATGGCGTGTTTTTTGAGTTTATCCCTATGTCAGAATATGACGGTGTAAATTCAAAAACCATTTTTGCATTGGAAGACGTTGAAGTAGGAGTAGAGTATGCCTTGGTAATTTCCACAAATGGAGGACTCTGGAGGTATTTGATTGGAGATACGATACGATTTACCAGCACAGACCCATATCGAATTGTGGTTACAGGAAGAACCAAGCATTTCATTAATGCCTTTGGAGAAGAATTGGTTGTCGATAATTCAGAAAAGGCGATTCAGCATGCCAGTGAAACTTGCAAAGTATCGGTTGTTGATTACACGGCGGCTCCAGTTTACATGGGGGATGATGCCCGTGGTGCACATGAATGGCTTGTTGAGTTTGACAAGGAACCGGAAGATTTGGAGAAATTCAAGAAAGCTTTGGACGAAAAATTGAAGGAATTGAATTCAGATTATGAGGCGAAAAGGAAAGGTGATCTATCTCTTCAGGAGCCAATCATACTAACGGCACCCAGAAATACGTTCAATTCTTGGTTGAAAATTAAAGGTAAATTAGGTGGACAACATAAAGTCCCTAGATTATCGAATAATCGAAAGATTATAGAAGACATCAAATCTCATATAAACTGAGAATTTTAGTAATCATACTGTTGTTGGTTTGCTTGCCTGTTTTGGGTCAATTTAGAGCAGATTCTTTGGTTCGAAAAGACACCAGTTTGGTGTTCGTGGATAAAATTGAGTCGAAGATTGATATTTTGGATTCAGATTATTTGGGGAATTTATACTTCATCAATAAGGATATCATTACCAAAATTTCGCCGAAACTCGACACCCTATTTCAGCAATCTTTTAAAGTAGCTGGTGATTTAACTTTAATGGATGTTGGTCAGAGCATGAAAATATTATTGTATTCCAGGGATCAGAATTTGATTGCCTATTTGGATAATACTTTGACCGCAAGTGAAGCAGAAATTAGTTTGGCAGACAAAGGTTTATATATGGTCGAATTGGTTACCCTTTCCATATTGAATAATGATCTTTGGGTTTATAATGCGGAAAATTTTGCTTTAGAAAAGTACAATCAGAATTTCAAACAGGTTTTTAAATCGGATAATTTGGCTCAGTTGTTATACCAAGAGCTTCGGCCGAATTATTTGGTTGAATCCGAGGATCAGTTGTATTTGAATAATCCGGATCACGGTGTTTTGGTTTTTGATGTTTACGGAACATTTTTGAAGACCATTCCGATCAAGAATGTTGAGAAAATTAGAGTCTTGGATAAGAAGATTTTTTATGTGAAGAATGATCACATTCATTATTACGATGAGAAGACTTTAACAACAGATGAATTTCAACTTCCGGTTAAAGGGATCAAATACTTCTGTGTTTCCAGCGAATATCTGGTCTTGTACGACGGTAAATATATCCATTTTTACAAGTATTAAAAAAGGTTGTTGGGAATGGTATTTTTTTATTAATTTGGATGAAAATTTAAGATAATGCATATTGCGGTAGCAGGAAATATTGGATCGGGAAAGACAACATTAACTAAGCTTTTAGCTAAACATTTTGAATGGGATACTCATTTTGAGAATGTTGAGCAGAATCCATATTTGAATGACTTCTACAACGACATGCAACGATGGTCCTTCAACCTGCAGATCTATTATTTGAATTCTAGATTTACTCAAATTCAGGAGATCAAGGAATCCACTAAGAATGTAATTCAGGATAGAACCATTTATGAGGATGCTTACATTTTTGCGCCTAACTTACATTCTATGGGCTTAATGACGACAAGAGATTTTGAGAATTACTTCTCCTTATTCAATCTTTTGGAGTCCTTCATTTCAGCACCGGATCTATTAATCTATTTAAGAGCGAGTGTACCAACACTAGTCAATCAAATCCAACAAAGAGGTAGGGAATATGAAGAGTCCATCCGATTGGATTACTTAAAAAGATTGAACGAAAGATACGAAGCCTGGATATCCACTTATGACAAAGGAAAGCTCTTAATCGTAGATGTTGACGATAATAATTTCCACGAAAGTGCCGAAGACCTAGGGAAAATCATCCGTGATATTGATGCGGAGATTAATGGACTTTTTTAGGTAATAGGTAATAGGTAATAGGTAATAGGTTTTTTCATTTACCCTTTTTTTGTTGGCCATTGGTAGAAATCCATTGTTTTAATTAGATGGGGGTGGCCAACAGGTAATTAATCCAAAGACGGTCATCGAGCTTGTCGAGATGTTGGGTGTTTTTGCTAAAAATGATTTGGAATCTCTAAACGACCCTTCGACAAGCTTTCGGCTGGTCATTTCACTGCGTTACATGACCGCTCAAGCAGCTCCATCGGCCGCCATGCGCCTACGCTGTAGCTTCAGCGCAAGAGTAAGGTTTGCCGTCGGCACGACAGGGACCGGTTGTTTCATAGTTTTTTAGGCCACAATGACTCATCAAAAAAATAGTTGCTTGGAGAAATGTGGCCAACTGGTAATTAAACCAAAGACGGTCATCGAGCTTGTCGAGATGTTGGGTGTTTTAGCTCAACATGATTTGGAATCTCCAAACGACCCTTCGACAAGCTTTCGGCTGGTCATTTCACTGCGTTACATGACCGCTCAAGCAG
>JAUICI010000032.1 GCA_030427935.1 Bacteroidia bacterium
CCTTTTTCACCTCATGATCAATCCCACTTCCTTTATTTATAAAAGCAATTTTTAGTGCACAAGACTGATCCGGATTTTCTTGATTTCTTACTTCTCGTGTGTTGGTCTCCGTTACTTGGTTTTTGGAATTACCGCAAGAAATCAGTGCAAGTGAGAAATAAAATAAGACTAAATACTTCATAAACTAAAATAAAGGGTCACCGCCTTAGACAATGACCCTTCAATAATTACTATTTTGAAATTACAATTTTGTGAGATTTAGAAACTCTATCTGAATGAAGTCTTAAATAATATACTCCTTCATTAAGATTGGACAAATCCAATTTCTGAGTCAGCTGATTTGACAACACTATTGATCTTACAGTCTTACCCAGAACATCATAGACTTCCATTTTTGATCCAAGTCCAATTTCTTGTTGGAAATTCACCGTAAACTCCCCATTACTTGGATTTGGGAAAACATTAAACATCGGTGCAAACACAGCTTCATCCAAACTTAATGGAGCTGAACATCCATTTGATTGCAATAAGGCCGCTCTTGGTCCATTCAAAGCCGCGTGCATTCTTTGAGCTTGTCCGGCAGTGAACATTACCATGGCATCATCATCAACATAATCCATGTAATTCATGTACATTTCTCCATTTGCACCAGTTCCACACTGGTTGAATGGATCTACAGGAAATGTTGGAAATCCGCTATTAGAATCATCAGCAGGCTCTGTATCAGCAACTAAGTCATCTCCACAATTTGGCTGATTATCCCCCCAAATATGGAAAAGGTTCAACCAGTGCCCAACTTCGTGAGTGGCAGTTCTTCCCAGGTGATTGTATTGAAAAGAACCTTGTCCCGCAGTTCCTATTGTTCCAAAGCATTCATAGTGTATAACAACACCATCTTCGGCGGGGTATGTAGATAGATCTGAAGGGAATGCTGCATATCCAAGTGTACCTCCACTAGCAGATAAATCACATACCCAAAGGTTTAGATATTTTGTTGGATCCCAATTATCTACTCCTCCTGTTGAACTAAACTTCACGTCTCCATTACCATCAAATGAACTAACTTGAGTTTGAGTTCTAGTAATTCCAGAAGTCGCGTTTCCAAAAGGATCGGTCGTTGCCAAACAAAATTCAATTTGAGAATTTGCCGTGTATTGCCAAAATGGATGAGCGGGTTGAAGAGAATCCGCATTCATTAACTGAAAATCCTCATTAAGCACATCGATTTGTGTCTGAATTTGAGCATCACTTACATTTTGACCAGCAGTATTATAAACAACATGTACGACAACTGGAATCGTATAAATTGCTGCTCTTGATTTCGTTTGAGCAGGATGATTTTGCACCCAATTTTCTGTAAATTGCTGTAACTGCTGTTGACGCAATACAGTGTTGGGATCCGTTTGTTGTAATTGCTCATGATGTTCGTGAGTTAAACATCGGTTTTGAGCGTTTAATGTCATACCCGTGAGTAGGGTAATTGAGAGTAAGATTTTCTTCATAAGTTAAATTTTAATAATTTGAGTGAAAGTAAGTTAGCTATAATTATTCTACAATACTCAATATTGAGTAATTTACTTATGATGAAAATATTAGAAGGGGATTGTAAACGATATTTAGTTCTTAAACTCGAATCCCGATTACGCCCTTCGACAGGGCTCAGGATAAACTTTGCGTATAACTTGATTAGAATTATACTCGAATTCCGATAACGCCCTTCGACAGGGCTCAGGATAAACTTTGCGTATAACTTGATTAGAATTAAACTCGAACACCGATAACGCAAACGTCATCGATTTGTTCGAGCTCCCCTTTCCAGGATTCAAACTCCTCATCGAGTTTTTGCTTCTGTTCATTTGCTGGAATTGAGCTCAATGAAAGCAAGTATTGTCTGAACTGTTTGTACTTGTATTTCTTGCCACTTTTGCCTCCAAACTGATCGGCATAACCATCCGTAAACGAATAAATCATATCGCCTTTTTCGAGCTGAACCAAAGTCTGATTGAAGGCTTTTAATTCATCCGTATGTGCGCCCACGGGCATCTTATCTGGCGCGTATTCGATCAATCCGAAATCTGTATTTTCTTCTTTCAGTTCAGTTTCGGGTTTCAACATGGATTTATTGCGAACTACATAAATCGGATTATTTGCACCCGCATAAACGAGTTCATTCTTTTTCTTATTCCAAATGCACAAAGACATGTCTATCCCGTCCTTTCTTTGCGTATTGACATTCTTTTGCTGAAGCGCAGAAATGATCTTTTCTCGCAATTTATTTAAGATTTCATCCGCTTCAAGGACCTTGTTTTCTATGATAATCTCATTCAAAAACCCGATTCCTAACATGGACATAAAAGCTCCAGGAACACCGTGACCTGTGCAATCTGCAGCAACCCAAATTGACAATCCTTCCTCCTCATGTTCCAATGCCCAGAAGAAATCTCCTGAAACCACATCTTTGGGTTTAAACAAAACAAAAAAGTCATGACTAATTTTTGACCATTCGGCATCTGAAGTAAGCAAAGCCGTTTGAATTTGCTTGGCATAATTGATACTATCGGTGATTTCTTTATGCTGCTCTTCGATCTGTTCATTTTTGTCGCTCAAGACCTTATTCATGCTTCTTCTCCTTTTACTTTGGAAAAACAGAAGAATCGCAATACACAGAATTAATACCAGAACAATCGATAAATACAATCTGATCTCTCTCGCAAAATGAATCTCTTCCTGAGCCAACTTATCTTTTTCCTCTAGAAGTGCGATTTCATGTTTTTTCTTCTCATTCTGTATAACTGCTTCTTTCTCTGAAAGTTCTAATTCAAAATCTTTATTTGCTATTGAATCTTTCAGTTTGACCCCTTTTCTCAGATAATCATAAGCCTTTTCAAAAACTCCTTTTTCCCTGTAAAGTTTTCCCAGACTCATTTGTATTGAAGCCACAGAGCTCCATTGCTCTTTATCCTCAGCAAATTTTAAGGCTGAAAGGTATAAGTTCTCTGCTTTGTCGAACTGCTTTCGGTCCAAATACAAATGTCCTAAAGTATTCTGCATGGTGGCAAAAGACTGATAATGTTTGGTTGCCAAAGCCATTTCATAGGCCTTGTCCAAGTAAAAGAAAGCGCTGTCTTTTTCCTGAAGTTTATAGTAGCAATTCCCCATATTCATGAGTAAATTCACATCGCTACCTCCCAGATTCTTCATTTTCCCGTAAGCCTCTTTAAAATGACCCAAAGCAGTTCTATATTGCTTGGAATCAAAATGAATAATCCCGATATTGACATCACAAAGGACTACTCCATATTCGAAATCATAGTTCTCAAAAACCACTGCAGCTTTCTTGAAAGCATCTTTAGCTAGTTCGATCTGTTTCAACTTCCTGTAAATCATACCTTCATTGAACACAGATTTAAAGGCGTTCAAAGAATCCTTGATTTCCATGAAAGCTTCGAATGATTTCTTATAATGTACAAGTGATTCTTCTTGTTTTCCTCTGACGTCATCGACTACACCTAAACCTTTTTCAGCTAAGGCAATCCCTTTGATATAATTGACTTTTTCGGACTTTTCAATGACAACTTCATACAGAGAATCGGCGTAAGAGGGCGCTTCATAGTGCTTGGAAACAGCTACTCCAATAAGACTATCAATCTCTTTGTTTTCTTGTGAAAAAGAGAACCATGAAAGAATAAACAGAACTTGTAATTTCATATAGCTTGGATCAGTTTCTAAATATAGTCAAAGATTAAATAAAAAAACCGCCAATTGATTGACGGTTTTTTGCTTACTATATGAAAAATAGTCCGACAGGACTCTAAACGAAACTAATTTCCGAAGGGGCTTGAACTTCATGAATATTCTTAGACCGAGTAACTAACATAGCCACTCTACTTTGACCAATGCCTCCTCCGATTGTATAAGGTAGTTTTCCTTCCAATAATAGCTTGTGAAAAGGAAGTTTCAATCGGTCTTCTTTTTGAAGTTCTTGTAATTGAAGCTTTAATGCCTTCTCATCTACACGAATTCCCATTGAAGAAATTTCCAAGCTCTTTTCTCGAACTGAATCCCAAACTAAAATATCTGCATTTAGTCCTTTTCGACCATATTTATCGGTCGTGGACCAATCATCGTAATCCGGTGCTCTAAAATCATGTCGTTCTCCATTGATCATCCTTCCTCCAATACCAATCAGCATTACGGCACCATATTTTTTGCAGGCTGCATGTTCACGATCTTTTGCACTTAACCCCGGAAACTCATCCAAAAGATCTTCTGAATGAATTATGTTGATTGAATAAGGTAATTTGGACTCTTCTCCCAATTTGGAAGAAATATATTCTTCGGCTCGTAATAAAGCATTGTAAACTTTCTGACCATGATCAATTAAAGTAGAAACTGTGCGTTCTTCTCTTGCTATCACCTTCTCCCAATCCCATTGATCTACTAAATGGGAATGAATTTCAGTCAGAACTTCATCGGCTCGAATCGCTTTCATATCCGTTACAATTCCTTTTCCTTTTGGTACATCCAATTCCCCGAGATACCACCTTTTCCATTTAGCCAATGAATGCACAATTTGAAATTCTTCTCCGTTCAATTCAAATGAAACTGGTTCTTCAACGCCATTTAAATCATCATTTAATCCGGATTTTTTGGATACATAAAGTGGAGCTCCCACCTTAACCAGATTAAGCTCTTCCTTTAATGATTCTTCAAACACTCTTTTTGACTCGACCACCAAAGCCTCCCACTCAAGTGATCTTCTAATTCGGCTTTTTGCTAAAACTTCCATTTGAAATAATTTTGGAGCAAATCTATTTAGAAACAAAATCTAATCTTACTAATAAGTATATATATTTTAGCTTTTTAATTATCTTACTATTTTTTATATACTTTTAATCGAATTTTTTGACTTTTTATTAAATAACAACAAGGATTTTAACCCCATGAGCTTTAAAATTGATAGTACTGATCGTAAAATTTTAAAATACCTTATTCGAGATAGTCGGACGAAAATTGTAGATATCGCTAATTATCTGGGCGTAACAAGTGCCGCGATTCATCAACGATTGGCAAAAATTAAGAAAGAAGAGCTGATCAAAGAATTCACAATTAAACTGGATGAAAAGAAATTAGGCTATCGAACCTGTGCTTTCGTTGGAATATTCATGGATAAAAACAGTCACTATCAAGATGTTGTAAGTCGACTTGAGCGCATAGATGAAGTTGTAGAAACCCATTATACGACCGGAAAATATGCACTATTTATAAAAATTTACTCCAAAGACAATGACCATTTGATGCAAGTGCTAAACGGGAAAATTCAGTCGATACAAGGAATTACGCAAACCGAAACCTTCATCTCTTTAGAAGAACCAATCAACCGGAACTTACCCATTTAGAAATCCTAGCTTGAATCCATATTTTCAATTTCTAATCGGTCCGAATAAGTATATTCGTACTCATGCTATCTAAAAGAACTAAATACGGTTTAAAGGCAATTACCTTCATTGCGCGACAAGAAGACGAACAACCAGTTCAAATCGCAACCATCTCTAAAAGTGAAAATATTTCACATAAATTTTTGGAATCCATTCTTCTTTCTCTTCGTAAAGCGGGTTTTCTTGGATCTAAAAAAGGTAAAGGAGGCGGTTATTATCTTCTGAAAGACCCCAAAGAAGTTAAAATGAGTGATGTCATTCGCATTCTTGAAGGTCCCATTGCCATGCTTCCATGTGTGAGTTTAAACTTCTACGAGAAATGTGACGACTGCCCAGACGAAACTAAATGTAGTGTCCATAGCTTAATGATTGAAGTACGAGATAGCACGCTGGAAGTGCTGAGAAACAAGACACTTGCTGACTTAGTCAAAGACACTCAGTAAGTTAACTCACTGTTAAATTTCAACTTTTTTTAAATTTTTCTTGGAGTAACGAAAATATTCTATTTACATTTGCATTCCCTAGTTAATCGATAGGGTTTAAAGTTTAAAGAATAATTGATATGATTTTAGATCAAGCAATACAAGGAAATAGAGGGTATTCAGAAGACAGAAGTACTTCGGATAAACCATTGAGAAGTGTAGCAAAATCCATCAGCTGGAGAATAGTTGGAACTTTGGACACCATTCTAATCTCTTGGTTGATTACGGGTCAGTTGACTGTTGCTTTCTCAATTGGCTCGATCGAATTATTCACTAAAATGATTCTATACTTCTTTCACGAAAGGGTCTGGAATTCTGTTAAATGGGGTAAATAAATAGTTATGGATATAGAGAAGATCAATCAGCAGTTGAAAGGAAAATCTCCTAAAGAGATTATCTCCTGGGCATTGGAAAATTCAAAAAATCCAGTGGTCACAACGAATTTCAGGCCTTATGAGTCCGCAATACTTTTTGCAACGACTCAGGTCAAAAAGGATATCAAGGTGATCTGGTGTGATACGGGGTACAATACTCCAAACACCTACAGACACGCGAAAGAACTGATGGAAATGCTTCAAATGAATATGCATATCTATGTTCCAAAGCTCTCTGCAGGATTTCGAAATGTGGTTTTGGGAATTCCAGAAGTGGATACTGAAGCGCATGATGAATTTACGAAACAAGTGAAGCTGGAGCCTTTTCATAGAGCAATGGATGAACACCAACCTGATCTGTGGTTTACCAATCTAAGAAAAGGGCAAACTGCTTTTAGAGATTCGATAGATGTCGTATCTTTAGGGAAAGACGGAGTAATCAAAGTAAGTCCATTTTATAATTGGACGGATGAACAGTTGGATGAATATCTTGAATCAAACAACTTACCAAACGAATTCAAATATTTCGATCCAACCAAAGTATTGAGTAATAGAGAGTGTGGTTTACACGCATAACAGTATTGAGCAAAACAAGAGTAAAGAATAAAATATAGCAACAACTAACCTCCGACTTCAGTCGGGGGAGGGAACAAAAACTCGGAGATCATTCCGATAATTTGAAATGAAAACAATATTAGAAAATAACGAATTAGAGAACGAAGCGATCTACATCATTCGAGAGGTAGCCGCGCAGTTCGAAAAACCAGTACTGCTGTTTTCGGGAGGAAAAGACTCAATTACTTTAGTAAGATTGGCGCAGAAGGCATTCTATCCGGCGACCATTCCATTTCCCCTTTTACATGTGGATACTGGTCATAATTTCCCGGAGACCATCGAATTTAGAGATCGACTGGTTGAAGAACTTGGTTTGGAATTAATCGTTCGAAACGTGCAGGATAACATAGACTCGGGAAAAGTAAAAGAAGAATCTGGAAAATATGCTTCAAGAAATATGCTTCAAACTGAAACACTTCTTGATGCGATTGAAGAATTTGGTTTTGATGCATGTATTGGAGGAGCTCGAAGAGACGAAGAAAAAGCAAGAGCCAAAGAAAGAATATTCTCTGTTCGCGATGATTTCGGACAATGGGACGAAAAAAATCAAAGACCAGAAGTGTTTGATACACTGAATGGAAAAATCGATCTAGGACAAAATGTACGTGTTTTCCCGATTTCAAATTGGACGGAACTAGATGTTTGGTCCTATATCGAAAAAGAAGGAATTGAAATTCCATCGATCTATTTTGCTCACAAAAGACCTGTTTTCGAGAGAGACGGTTTGATTTGGTCGGCGCATGACGAGTATGTGTATCGTGAAGAGGACGAAATCGTTTTAGAAAAAATTGTCCGATTCAGAACAGTGGGAGACATGTCCTGTACAGCAGCAGTGGAATCCAATGCATTTACCATCCGTGATGTTGTTCAAGAAATCAGAAATTCTAGAATCTCGGAAAGAGGTGCACGAATAGACGATAAAAGATCCGAAGCAGCAATGGAAAAACGTAAACAGCAAGGATACTTTTAGCCCACCTTCGCTAAAGCTTCGGTGGGTAAAACAAAAATTATAACATAAGCATTCATAACCTCGGACTTTAGTCCGTTGATAGCTCGCAGAAATGCAAGCACAAAATATAAATAATGGAAGTACTAAAAATAGCAACAGCGGGAAGTGTAGATGACGGAAAGTCTACTTTGATCGGGAGAATTCTCTACGATACGAAATCCCTTACTGATGATAAATTAGAAGCCATCGAGAGAAGTAGCCGATCGAAAGGATACGATTATTTGGATTTCTCTTTGGCGACTGATGGATTGGTTGCCGAAAGAGAGCAAGGAATCACAATTGATGTAGCGCATATTTATTTTTCAACTGAAAATAGATCTTACATCATTGCGGATACTCCTGGTCATGTTGAGTATACCAGAAACATGGTTACTGGAGCCTCAACTTCTCAGGCTGCAATTATTCTTGTAGACGCGAGAAACGGAGTTATAGAACAAACGAAAAGACACTTTTTTATCAATAATTTATTGAGAATTAAGGACATCATCGTTGCAGTAAATAAAATGGATTTAGTCGACTTTGATGAATCCAAATTCAATACGATTAAATCAGAAATTGAGCAATTGGCTGAGGCGGCTTCATACAAAGGTCAGAACATCACCTTCATTCCTGTTTCAGCATTGAAAGGGGATAATGTGGTGGAAAAATCAGAAAATACACCTTGGTATTCGGGCGAAACACTTCTAGAACATTTAGAAGCGATCGAAAACAAAGATGTCTTTGAAAAAGCACAAGCAAGATTCCCGATTCAATCGGTTATTCGCCCCAAAAAAGATGAGTTCCACGATTTTAGAGGATATGCTGGGAAGATTTATGGAAGCGTCCTTTCAGTTGGAGATGAAGTAACCATTCTTCCTTCTGAAACGACTTCCAAAATCAAAGAAATCTATTTCTTCGATGAAAAGTATGAAACCGCTAAACGAGGATCCTCTGTCACCATTACGCTTGAAGATGATGTGAATGTATCTCGCGGAGATATGATTGTAAAATCCAACGAGATTCCCAATGTAAACAAGCAATTGGAAGCGACGATTTGTTGGATGGACAATAAGCCATTAAAGGCGCTTTCCAAGTATCACTTGCAGCATGGAGTCAATAATGTGGTAACCAAAATCGATGCGATTGAATCTGTAATTGCAACTGATTTTTCAGGGGAAACAGAAACAGAAGAATTAAAATTAAATGATATTGGAAAAGTAAAATTGAAAGTCAACAAGCCTTTGTTTTTCGATAGCTACGAAAAGAACAAAGCAAATGGAAACTTCATTTTAATTGATTCGCAAACAAATACGACAGCTGGTGTTGGATTTATCAGATAGCGGCTAATTCAAAGTGAATAATTGTACTACATGAATACTCATTTTAAATACTGTTGTTTTTGCTGGATGAACTGTATGAAAGTTCCCAAACGCAAATGGTATGTGATTTAGAAATTAATCAGTTAACTATAAATAAATCAAGTCCGTTTGTCAAGCTCACAAACGGACTTTTTTTTTGACCAAAATCAAAAGAAAATGCAAAGTTTTAGAACAGAAATAGAAAATCCTCTAGTCGAAAAAGACATTATCGATTTAGAAAAAAAGATTCGACTTTTCCATGAAGGAAAGATCGATGAAGAAAAGTTTAGAAGCCTTCGACTGGCTCGCGGTGTCTATGGACAAAGACAATTTGGTGTGCAAATGATCCGTATCAAATTGCCTTATGGAAAAGTAACTTCAGAACAAATTCACAGAATAAGCAATGTCTCTGATGAGTACTCTACGGGGAGACTGCACATTACCACAAGACAAGACATTCAAATTCATCAAGTAAGTCTGAATCGAACCCCAGAATTATGGGCCGAATTGGAAAAGGACGATATCACGCTTCGAGAGGCTTGTGGAAACACAGTTCGAAATGTAACTGCGAGCCCAGATGCAGGTATTGATCCTGAAGAAGCCTTCGATGTGACTCCATACGCGGACGCCGTTTTTAAGTACTTCCTTAGAAGTGCTTACGGGCAAGAAATGGGGCGAAAATTTAAGATTTCTTTTTCAGGAAGTGATCGTGATAGCGCCCTTTCTTATATGCATGACCTTGGCTTCATCGCCAAAACACAAAAGGTAAATGGAGAAGAAGTTCGCGGTTTCAAAGTGCTTTTAGCTGGAGGATTAGGATCACAACCTCGACAAGCTGATGTGATCTATGAATTCTTGGAAACAGATAAAATCATTCCTTTGATTGAAGGCACGCTTCGGATTTTTGATCGACACGGTGAAAGAGCCAATAGAAATAAGGCTCGAGTGAAGTTTTTGGTTAAGAAAATTGGACCTGAAGCATTTTTGCAATTAATAGAAGAAGAACAAAAGGCCATTGAAAACAAATCGGTCCCCATCGAAGCCAAAGAAACTGAAATTCAAAAGCCACTAAAGACTGCTCCTCAAATTGAAATTAAAGAATCGGCCGATTTCGATTTATGGAAAACAACCAATGTTTCGAAGCAGAAACAGCAGGGTCTGGTTTCAATCGGAATACGAGTTCCTTTGGGAGATTTCTACACAGATAAAGCTCGAAAATTGGCTGATTTGATTAAAAACTATGGGGGAAATGAGTTACGATTTACCCTAAGACAAGATATCCTATTAAGAAATATTCCTTTAGAAGCACTCGAATTCTTTTATCTGGAATTAAAGAAATTGGATTTTGTTGAACCAGGTTTTGAATCCACGCTTGATATTACGGCTTGTCCGGGGACCGATACTTGTAATCTCGGAATCGCGAGTTCTACTGGAATCACAAAAGAACTTGAGAAAGTAATTAAAACAGAATATCCGGAATACATTACAAATAAAGATCTGACAATTAAAATTTCTGGATGTATGAATGCTTGTGGTCAACACTCCATGGCTCATATTGGTTTCCAGGGAATGTCGATTAAAGTTGGTGAAAAATTAGCTCCGGCTCTACAAGTACTCATCGGTGGAGGAACACTTGGAGATGGACAAGGTCGATTTTCAGACAAAGTGATCAAAATTCCATCAAAAAGAGGCGCAGAAGCCTTAAGACTTTTGCTGGATGATTTCGATACAAACGGAAACGACCAATCCTTTCATGATTATTATGATCAGCAAGGGAAGGCCTATTTCTATGAGTTATTGAAGCCATTGTCTCTAACTGACAATTTAGTGGATTCGGACTATGTAGACTGGGGACATGATAAAGATTATGTAAAAGCAATTGGAATTGGAGAATGTGCGGGCGTAGTCATTGATTTGGTCTCGACTTTATTCTTTGAAACTGAAGAGAAATTGCAATTAGCAAAGGAAGCTTTAGATGAAAGTCAGTGGTCGGATAGTATTTACTATTCCTATGCGGCCATCATCAATAGTGCGAAAGCCTTGTTAGTTGCTGAGCAAAAGAAAACCAATGCTTACGCAAAAATTATCTCAGATTTTGATACCGAATTTGTGGATTCAAAGAAAATTAAGTTAGCCACTTCTTTTTCAGAATTCATTTATCAAATCAGAGAGAATGAGCCTTCCATCGAATTCGCTTACAGTTATTTCGAGGATGCTCAGAATTTCTACAAACAAGTGGATGCATTTCGACTTAAAACGATAAAAAATGAAAACTAAAAATACACTATTTACACTGATCGGGGCGGGTCCTGGTGATCCGGATCTTATTAGCTTAAAAGGAGTCAAAGCCCTTCAAAAAGCAGCTATCATTCTGTATGATGCTTTGGTTGATCCTATTCTATTGGAACATGCACCAAAAGCCAAGAAAGTATTTGTTGGAAAACGTTTGGGGTACAAGCGTTTCAGTCAGGATGAGATCAACACACTCATCGTAGAATCAGCCTTCAACTACGGTCATGTAGTTCGATTAAAAGGTGGAGATCCATTCATTTTTGGAAGAGGATCCGAAGAAATCGAATACGCTGAAAATTTTGGAATACCTACAGAAGTCATTTCAGGTATTAGTTCAGCCACTTCAGTTCCAGCCTCACTTGGAATTTCTCCAACAAAAAGAGGTGTTTCCGAGAGTTATTGGATCATTACTGGAACGACGAGAAAAGGACAACTTAGCGAAGACATTGCTCTTGCCGCGAAATCAACGGCGACAGTTGGGATTTTGATGGGAATGAGCAAACTCCCTGAAATTGTGAAGCTGTTTCAAAAAAACGGAAAAGGCGAAACACCCGTTGCTGTCATTCAAAATGGAACACTTAGTACGGAAAAATCAGGAATTGGAACCATTAATTCTATTGTTGAGGTTGTCGAACAAAAAGGTTTATCAAATCCCGCAATTATTATAATTGGAAAAGTCGTTGCGGAAAGTCACAAACTAAAAGAATTTTATGTGGAAGTAGGGAGGTTCGAGGAACGAGAAAAATCTCGCATCTCGCAACTCGTAACTCGTAACTCGTAACTCGTAACTAAAATGAACACCCTTTACCCCATATTCCTTAAAGCAGAAAAACTCAATATCCTCATCATTGGAGGTGGGAATGTTGGATTGGAAAAACTAGGCTTTTTGCTTAAATCAAGTCCCGAAGCTAATGTGGAAATCATCAGTATCGAGTTTCTAGATGAAGTTTTGGATTTGGCCTATAAGCATAAGGTGAAACTCACGCAAAGAGCCTTCAGAAGAAAAGATTTAAAAAATCGATCTATTGTGATATCTGCTACAAACGATCGAGCAAAAAATCTGGAAATTTATAAAATGGCCAAAAAGAGAAACTTGTTGATTAATGTGGCTGACACTCCAGAATTATGTGACTTCTATTTAGGAGGAATCGTAACAAAAGGAAATGTGAAAGTAGCGATTTCAACAAATGGAAAATCTCCGACAACTGCCAAAAGGTTGCGCCAGTTTTTTGAGGAAGTGATTCCAGAAAATGTAGATGATTTAGTGCAAAATTTAAATGCATATAGAAAAACAATCAAAGGAGATTTTGACACCAAAGTCTCCCAATTAAATGAATTAACTAAAACTTTAATAAATAAATAGTCATGGTAAAAACAGATATCTTAATTATCGGAGCTGGTCCAGTTGGAATGTTTACCGTTTTTGAAGCGGGCTTACTGAAGCTTAGATGTCACCTCATTGATGCCTTACCTCAACCAGGAGGCCAATGTACTGAAATCTACCCAAAGAAGCCGATATACGACATCCCAGCTTATCCAGAGGTATTAGCTGGAGATTTGATCAAGAATTTGGAAGAGCAAATCAAACCTTTCGAACCTGGATATACTTTAGGCGAAAGAGCCGACACCATCGAAAAACAAGAAGATGGTAGTTTCATAGTAACAACGAATAAAGGAACAAAACATCAAGCTCCAGTGGTTATGATTGCCGGGGGACTCGGATCATTTGAACCAAGAAAACCGCCAATTCCAAATATCTCGGAATACGAAGACAAGGGTGTGGAGTACATTATTCGCGACCCAGAAATCTATCGCGATAAAAAAGTGGTGATTGCTGGTGGAGGAGACTCTGCTTTGGATTGGTCCATTTTCCTTGCTGATGTAGCTAGTGAAGTACATTTGGTTCACAGAAGAAATGAATTCCGAGGTGCTTTGGATTCAGTTGAAAAGGTAATTGAGCTTTCAAAAACAGGAAAAATCAACTTGATAACAGAGGCTGAAGTGAAGGAAATTCATGGAGAAAATAATGTACAGGCTGTTGTGATCAAACACAAGACAGAAGGCGACATTTATACGGAAACCGATCATTTCATTCCTTTATTTGGATTATCCCCTAAACTCGGACCAATCGCCGATTGGGGTCTTGAAATAGAGAAGAATGCCATTGTCGTAAATAACGCGTTGGATTATTCTACAAACATTCCTGGAATCTTCGCCATCGGAGACGTCAATACTTATCCAGGGAAATTAAAACTTATCCTATGTGGTTTCCACGAAGCTACAATCGCAGTTCAATACGCGTACAACATCATCAACCCAGATAAAAAGTTTGTGATGAAGTATACCACGGTTGGAGGAGTTGAAGGATTCGATGGAAGTAAAAAAGAAGCTAAAAAGGCGGCTGTTGTCAAGGTTTAAAACAGATTTCATAACACACAATAAAAGAAGGACTTTCATAATGGAAGCCTTTTTTTTGATACAGTGTGAGGTAACTTTTTGACTCAACAATCATTTACCGTAGTATGAAAAGAATAATCTACTTTATTATACTATCCAATTTCTTAATGGGATGTAAAATCCATACCCGGGTGGGGTCTGTCAAAAATAATGTCTGCAAAACACTTCAGAAAAAAACGGTCATTTATGCCGTATTCGTTGATTCGGATGAAACACACCCGTGGACCGATTACGATATTAATTCTACCCTTGATTCTATTCAAACCGCTATAAAATGGATGGAAAATCAAGCTAGAGCGAATGGAGTTCCTCTTCAGATTGATCTTTACAATGGATTAAACGTTAAAAAGGGAAAAGTGATCCCGTTCAAACAAGAGTTAAAATTTAAAACTCTTTCGGGCACATTATTTCATTATATGGATATAAGAAAAGGTATAAAGTTACTCGATAAATGGTCTGATAAAATATCAAAAGATGTCACTCAATCTATACCTGGGGATACTTCAAAGATGATACTGACGGCGAATAAATCCAACAACAGGGAGCGATTAATCGCTAAGCTTCGAAACAAATATAAAACAGACAATATTGCTCTATTGTTTTTCATAAATAATTATTTCGAGAATGAAATAAGTGTGGCGCTTCATACATCAAGTGACGACAAAACGGAGTATGCAATCGTAAGTGAAAAAAATCCAGCCGTTATTACCCATGAATTCTTACATCTTTTTGGGGCTTGGGATTTATACATGTCTCCTTTTGATAAAAATATTTTCGCAAAAAATCGCAAGAGAAAAGCAATGAAAAAATATCCTGACGAAATCATGGCTTTCACACATAAAAGAATTGATTCCTTGAACCTATCTCCGCTCACAAAATATCTTATTGGATGGCATAATAAACTGGAAAAAGGTGCAGGAAATATGTTTTTCAGAAGAAGATGGAAACTATTGGAATATTAAAAAAGGGAGCACAAGGCTCCCTTTTCTGGCTTTAAATTAATCGTAAACTATTGTTTAATCAGTTTAACAATCTTAACGTCTTCAGTACTTCTTACTCTCATCATGTAGATACCAGTAGCTTCTTTTGTAAGATCCAAATCAATCTCTAGCTCTCCATGAAGTGTTTTCTTGTATACAACTCTTCCTCTGTCGTCTGTAATTTCCATTTCTTCAAACAGATTCATTCCTGTAAACTTCACAATATATTTCCCATCAGATGGGTTCGGATAAATAGTGATGGCATTCTCATCATTTTCACCGATACTCAAGTTTGAAATTGTCTCACATGGTGAAGTTACCTCACAGTTTCCATCAATTGTAGAAGTCACAATAACCGCATAACTACCATTCGCAGTTACATTATACGTTTGGTTTGTTTCTCCTGGAATAATGGCATTACCATTTCCACAATCGATCCACTGATAAGTTGCATTGTTTGCTTGATTTGAAGTCAATGACCCCGCATTATCATTGGTAATTGAGAAACTCAAAGAAACTACAGTTGCTGTCGTATTGATTGTCGAATCACATCCGTTTTGATCCTGTAATACCGTTGTATTGGATGAAGTAACAGTTGTTGTTGATCCATCAGGGAATGTATAGGTATCGCCGTTACAGAAAGTTGCAGATACGTTTCCATTGTATGGTGTATAAACATTTACTGTAATGGATTCACAAGAAGCAGCCTGACCCGTACATCCTCCTTCTCCTCTTACATAATATGTAGTTGTAGTCGTTGGATTCACATTGATTGATGTACCTGTTCCAACTGGTGTTCCACCACAAGAACCTGAATACCATTCCCAATCAGTTGCATCATTCAAGTTTCCAGAAGAAACCGACAATGCAGATAGTCCATTTGGACAAACATCAGAAGCTGATGCTTGAAGGGTTGGAGTAGATGCTTGATTACATACTGCCAAACACATATTTAAACTCCATCCATCGATTGAACCTCCATCCTGATTCGCTGCATCGGATACTGTTAATGTCCATGTTCCATTTGGATCTTCTCCGTTGAAAGCTGAAAGCGCTTGCTCAGGCTGATAAGTTCCTCCTCCTACTGGCGGACATGGTAATGCTCCTGGAGTCGCTCCATCATCAAAACTAACATCGAAATCATCTTCATTGAAACAAATCTGATCCCATAAGGTAACAGTTGTACCTTGTGGAGATGTTAAGGTAACTGTCAAATCATTAATCCAAGTATGCTGACCAACTAAATCAATCACATCTAAATCTGTAATTGTACCTGAAGCTCCTGTAACCGTTAAAGTCGAAGTGACAGTTGGTGTTCCTGAAGCAGAAATATTCACGGGTACATCTGTACTTGCATATGATAAACATCCTCCTGTTTCAAAAGAGAAACTTGCCGATGCTGGTGCAGTCGAACATGAATTATATGCTGTCACTCTCCAATAATACATAGTACTAGCGGAAAGTCCTGTTTCCTGATAGGAGTTCGTTGTCAATCCAGTTGGATTCGAAACAATTGATGAGAAACCTGCATCTGTCGCGATCTCAACATCGTAAGTAGCTCCAGGACCTGCATCTGTCCACGTAAAGTTGATTGGTGAAGAAACCCCATTTTGCCCATCTGATGGATAAGTCAAGGTAACTGCACTCAAAGAACCTGCTGAAACAGTTAAAGTCAATGGAATCGTTTTTGTTCCTGATGTACTGTTTCCTTCTAAAGTCAAATTATATACTCCTGGTGTAACCCCAGCCGTATTTGAAATAGTCAATGTTCCACTATTTCCAGGCGTTACTGGGTTTGGTGAAAAGTTAGCACTTGCCGGAGCTGGAACACCTGTAACTGATAAAGTTACATTATCAGAATATCCTCCAATTGTTCCTACATCAATCGTATATTGTGCATTCACTCCTTGACATACATCTTGATCTGGAGCTGTACAAGCTAGTGTATAATCAAAAGTTGCTGCTTGAATCGTAAAGTTATTGTCAGAAACATCAAAGAAAGTTCCATTTTGCGCCATAACCATTACCCTACAACTTGTAGAAGGTGTATTTGGCACTGTAACCGCATACGAACCTGTATTTGGAACGTCATCGGCTAATTGCGTCGGATAGGTTAATCCACCATCTGTAGACAAGAAAATATCTACGTTCTGACAGTTAACATTTGCGTTTGTTGTATTGGCAACATTCCATGTAACCGTTTCCGATGTCAATGCATCCCAAGTAATTCCATTTGCACTTGGATAAGTCAAAATAAATGGTCCAGCACTAGCATCCGTATCCATAGTAATATCGGCGTGATCATTACAACCACCTCCAACAGCTTGATCTCTTACAGTAACTCTAAATGAAAAAGATCTCGACACAGAAGGTGTAACCTCCCATGTTGGAGTTAAGTTACCTGCATTGATATCTGCTAAACTTGGGAAATATCTTGTTGGACTTGTAACTGGACTATTCGATCTATAGTTCGGTCCTTGAGTAGCAGTTGCAACTGGAGGCTGAGTTGAAATGGCATTATCCATTTGCTCCCAACAGTATAATAAAGTATTTCCATCTGGATCAGTAGCTGTACATGTTAGTGCAAAAGGTGTATTTGCTGGCACATAAAAAGCAGTTGGAACTGCCGTAATTTGTGGAGCACCGTTAGATAAAACTGAAGTTACTGGACAAGAAGTAGAAGTGATATGATCTCCCATTTCTTCCAATGAAATTCCATGAAAATGATCATCCGAATTATTCTGAACATTTGAAGGACAAATACCCGCATAAGCCATGATTGTGGATCCTGACCCTGGCTCTACCGCTGTACCATTATTTCTATTTCCGGAACATGAATTATTAAATGTATGATTACATCCAAATTGATGTCCCATTTCATGAGCTACATAATCAATGTCAAAAGGGTCTCCAATTGGAGCGCCAGAACCTGTTACACCTCTCCCCTTCTGTCCGTTATTACAAACTACTCCAAGACCTGCCAGACCACCAGAGTTTGTTCCAAAAACGTGACCTATATCGTAATTCCCAGAACCAATTTGAGAATCACAAGTCGATTGAGACTCACCGATCATATTTCCAGGAGATCCATTTGTAAAAGGGTCTGTACCCGAATTCGTGTAAATGATATTGTTGTTGTTCGCAACAATTGTCATGGTTATTGCCATGTCTCTTTCGTAGACTTCGTTTACTCTATTCATGGTTGTCACCTGAGCTGAGGCTGCGTTTGCAACTGAACCGCCGTGAAAAGCCGTATATTCTCCTGTAGCACAAATTGCAGCTCGATACGTTCTCAATTCACAAGTTCCGAAAGCTCTGATTTCTGAAGGATCTAAATCTGCGATATTCGTATTTCCTTCAAACTCACAAGCCATGTTTTTGGAAGTATAGAAATCTTTTTTCCAGTAAGCCATGTGATACTCATCATTCCCGTGATAAACAGGGTCGATAAAATAAGAACCT
The DNA here is from genome assembly GCA_030427935.1 of Bacteroidia bacterium. Lineage (GTDB taxonomy): Bacteria > Bacteroidota > Bacteroidia > Flavobacteriales_D > Crocinitomicaceae > JAGQYP01. The sequence continues at coordinate 18,447 of JAUICI010000032.1, forward strand.
TTACCAGGAATGGAAATCATCGCGTGAAATCCGAAATGAGTATAATCTATTTTCCCGTGGATGTTCGGATCTTCGTCTGAAACCACATCGAAAGTTCGAATGTTTGGGAAAGTTTCCTTTAATCCCTCTGCCATTGTTGTATTGTGCAGAACACGGAATCTCATTTCACCCCCATCAGGATCTGGTATTGTTAAAAACACACTTGTCCCCATTCCTTGCCGGTCTCTGTGCTCAGCAAGTGGAAGCTTGGATTTTAAAACATCTAAATTGACAGTAAATTTTCTGGAAGTAGTAGTGTGAATGTATTGTTGGGCATCGCTTGTGTTCGTATAAGAGGATACATCTGAGTAAAATGTCTCTACTTTCACAGCTCCTTGCCCAAATACAAACGAACATAGCATCATAGCTACGAACGAGTGCAGCAAAGTAACTCTTTTCATAACGGTTTTAATAAATTAAATATTGGTTTTCAAGTAATCGAGCCTAATATACGAAACTTAAGACTCTAAAAGAAGAACAATTGTCATCGTAAATATGATTCCTAAAACTGAAAATCGGAAAGTCAGTCATCAATGGCAACAGGACAATTGCTGAAAAAAATTGGATAAAATAGTATCAGTACTTGCTGATTTCTAGAGAGTAACTGCTTCTACCGCCTTTATCTCAGGGGCATGTCTTTTAATCGTTTCTTCAATTCCACCCTTAACGGTAGTTGCACTCATGTGGCAGTCCGCACACATACCTTTCAATTCTATTCGAACCACCAAGTCGTCCGTAATTTCAATGAATTCGCAATCACCTCCATCAGACTGAAGAAAAGGTCTGATCTCTTCTAAACCAGCCTGAATTTTGTCATGAAGCTCTTTGTTCATCGTCTGATCCATAATCTACCTCCTTGTTATTTCAACGAGTTTCGTTTCAGGTAGATTTTCATTTCTCCAATTTACCTGTTCTATAAACTCATCAACTAATTTATCTAATAATCTCGATATCTCTGTATCTTCTTGTAAAACTGCGGGATGACCAACATCTCCTCCTTCTCTCACACTCATGATTAAAGGAATTTGACCCAACAATTTCACCTTCATTCTCTCCGCTAAAGCAATCCCACCATCTTTGCCAAAGATATGATATTTATGGTCGGGTAATTCTTCAGGAGTAAACCAGGACATATTCTCAACTAAACCAATAATAGGGACATTCACATTCTCATTTCTAAACATGGAAATCCCTTTCCTTGCATCAGCCAAAGCCACTTCTTGAGGTGTCGTTACCACAACAGCTCCTGTAAGTTGTGTGTTTTGAACTAAAGTTAACTGAATATCTCCTGTTCCCGGAGGAAGGTCCAATAATAAATAATCCAACTCACCCCAATCACCATCATTGATCATTTGAGTCAAGGCTTTGGACTGCATGGATCCTCTCCAAACAATCGCTTGATTCGGTTCCACGAAAAACCCCATGGAAAGTATCTTAACTCCATAACTTTCTACCGGAACAATTAACTTTTTTCCATCCTTTTCGATTGATCTTGGTCTTGCATTAACCAAATCAAACATGGTGGGCATGGAAGGTCCATGGATATCTGCATCAATCAGACCTACTTTATAACCTTTCTTTGCTAATCCAGCAGCTAAATTTGCCGTTACAGTTGACTTACCTACACCACCTTTTCCAGATGCTACAGCAATAATATTTCCAACTGAATTCAAATACTTTCGTTGTTCTTGAGGTCGATCTTTGGGTAATCCTTCAATTCGGATATTGGCTTCCACATCCTTGCCAAAAGCTCTTTCCAAAGCAAAATCTATCGCCTCTTCCATGCGTGTTCGAGCATGCATGGCTGGATTGGAAACTTTGACCAAAAAGGATACTTCATTCCCTTCAATCTCTATTTCTGAAACTAAATTGAGTTCGGTAATTGATTTTTTCAAATCCGGCTCTACCACATTCTTAAGAGCCTCGAGTATATTTTCCTTTGTTAATTCCATAGTCTATTGGCTAACAAAGTTACAATCAAAATTGATTGAAATCAATAGTATTTAGAACTATTCTAAATAAATTTTACTGAATGATTAATTTTTTGGTATTGGTTTGATCGCCGTCGCTTACTCGAATAATATAGACTCCTGGTTTTAAATTGTAATCCAGTTGAACCAAATTATTTTGTATCCGATCCTGAACATGCATTCTCCCCATCTGATCAAAAACCTGTAAAGTCACTTGCGAAAAAGTCTCCTTTTGAAAATAAAATTGCCCTTTAGATGGATTTGGGTAAATAGCCATTTGTAATAATCCATGATCCTCAATACTTGCAAATTCATCTTGATTGTGAATCACTCCTACCCCATCCAAATCGAAACCGCCCGACTCAAAAGGTGTGGGAAATGGATCATTAATCATGCTTCCATGACTATCCATCGTTCCTGTAAATTGCTCGATTGAACCAACACAGTCTTGAATTTTAACGAATCGAATATTTTGAAGGTCGATATTGGGAGAATCAACCAATTCTTCTAAATCAAAAGGAACTCCATAACCAGCTCTGTACTTCCCAGCTAAATTATTCAAATAAGAAGGTTGAAGTTGATCAAATGGTCCCACTTGTTGTAAAACAGATGTTTCTGATGTAGACTCAAAACTTACATAATGAACTCCATCCGTCGAAACAGCCACATGTGCCAATTCCAAATAGGTGTCTGAAAAACTATTTTCAAAAACAGCAAAATCATATCCTAAGCCATTAACTACTGGAGATTCAAAAGTCAATATAGCAACTCCTCCATCTCCCAATGAAACAACATCCATGGAATTCCCTTCGGCCATCCCCAGCGCATTCGAAGCTTGGCCGAAACTCACTCGATTACTTCCCTGAATGGTGTAATTGGTGTCCGCCGCATTCAAATAGCCTCTTTCCAAATAGATTCCATTTGCCCACGCCTTTAGGATTGAAGAATCTTTATGGATGGCATTGGATCCAGAATGCTCGGCCGCTGGGTGAAACGATTGTCCACTCACAACAATGGGAAAGATTAGTATGCAAAAAATAATTTTCCTAATCATGGGTAAATCACAATATTAGAAGGTAAATAGCCGACCCCGAATCGAGTCTCATAATTTCCGTTTAGATCATAAACCAGAATATCCCCTGTTGAACTGTAATTATGGGCTTCCATCAAGTACATTTTTTGTCGATCGGGATCAATCTTCATTCCATACAAAGTATTCATTCCAGAAAGATCCGTCCAATTTGAATTCTCGACAGATTCTGACAGTGTATTGTACACACCAATCACTGGAGTACCTCCGCCTGGGTTTTGATAACTGTAAAATAACTGGTCATTATCATACTCCATGTTAAGCACATCTATTCCCGCCAATGTGTATACAACAGAATCCAAATTTGTATCGATTTTCAAAAGTCTTGGTGAAACTGCACCATAATCTCCTCTGCGAATCACATAGACATCTCCTTGTGCATCAGCCAGGATTTTCCCTGGGTTAATCCCCACATTTATTTTCTTTATCTCTGAAAAACTTGTTAGATCAATAACTGAAACCGTACTATCATAATTTGGAAAATCTAATCCACCAGAATTCGATACATAGATTTTCGAGCCCACAACACAAAGTGCTTCAGGGTTTCTACCGACCAATGTAACAGCTTCAATATTCAAACTAGAGGTGTCTATTCGGGCGACTGATCCATCAAAAGAACATACATAAGCTTTTGCCCCATCAAACGCGATGCTTCGGGGCGATCTTCCGACTGTCCCGTCCATAAATGGAATGCTCTGAATCAAATGACCATTTTCTGCATCTAAAACATGAACAACATTGGAATTATTCATGACAATATAGATTTTGCCCCCATGCCTTTTCATGTCATTCCCGACATCACCTAGATTTTGACCATTCGTTTGAAGGAAAAACATCGAATGCGTACCCGTTTCAAAATTGATCATGGACAAACTGGAATTATTCTGTTGAAAAAGTCCTTCATTCAAGACTAAAAGTCCATTTTTCAGCTCTGCATGGTCTTCCGATGGGTCCTCTGGCTTACAAGACAAGAGAATCAATAAAAGGACTAGTATTTTAATTACTGAATTCATAAACTAATTTTACGTTGTAATTGATGCCTGGCATTGGAAATGATTTGACCATCACATAAGGCTCATTCAGAATATTTCGAATATCAAATTTGATTCTGAGCAAATGCTTGTTTTTCTTAAATCTAAAGTTGTAGTAAGCCGAAAAATCATTCAAGAAATAAGCCGGCAATTTATTTTCTTCTATGTTTTCTGCTAAAGAATATCGTGGTCCTCCATAATTGATATTCCAACTTAGGCCGAAATCAAAAAATTCGATCCCAAACAAGGTTGAAAAATTGTCTTTTGAAGTATAAGGAATTTGATCTCTGTAAGTTTTGGAATCTGGATCAGACACATCCAAAGCGAGGAGCAAGGTATACTTAAAGTCCCATAGCAAGCGGAAATTCTTTTGTGAATTGGTCTTGAAATTCAAATAAAAATCCAAACCAGTAATATCCACTTTTCCAATATTTTGGACCGACCAAACAAAAAGATTTTGAGTCGGGATAAGCACAATTTTATTTCTTACAAAGTTTTTATAGAAATCAAATCCGAGGTTTAGATATTCAAAAAATTTCAAGGATTGAATCTTATAACTCGTTCCAATATTTATTTGATGCGCTGTCTCGGGCTGAATATCTTTAATGATCTGATTGTAATACATTTCATTCACACTCGGAGGTCGGAGACTATTCTTATAGAACACCCTGAAATGCAATAGAGAATTTTTTATTGGATAAATTCCAAATGATAAAAACGGATTGAATTTGATCGATTCAAAACTCTGAATGCCGCTATTTTGATCCGTCAAATAAGTCAGCATCCCATTTGCTTGAATTTTAATTCGCCAAACAGAATAATTAAATCCAACTAAAGCTTTCAAATCACTTCTCCAGGTATTGGATAAAGTATTTTTGCTGGAAACGAGAGTCGTATATGTTTCGTCGGCCCCAATTAAAATCTCTGCTCTTGGTGCCACTTTAATTGAAAAATTCGCCCCTCCATAATAGGTATTCATCCAATAATCATCATAAATCCCTCCAATAGAATTCAAAAAGTCTGGATCTTGATAGGATGTTTGATTATAGTTGTATTTGAAATAAGTCAGCACCGACCACTTCTCTTCATCTAAGAAATACTGGAATTGCCCATTAAAATCTTGATTTTTTAGATGTTGATGAGAGGTGCTCGAATCATACAAAATAACTGCTCCGGGCAATCCTTTGGAATCATTATAATAAGAAAATCGGTAAGAAAGTTTTCCTTTGTTCAAATCGTGCATTCCAGCCAGATTCCCTTGAATAGAGCGGACTATGGCATTTTCCCTTTCTCCTTCTAAAATACTATCACCATTCTCTAGTCGATACGGATAATTCCCATCTGAATACAAATAGCGAACATTCATTCCAATGCGATTCTTCTTCTGTTTTCCATATCGAGCATTCAATCCGAAAAAGGGTTCTATCGAATTGAAACTACCATAACTCATGGAGGTCTTCACCTTAAAAGTTTTGTAATTTTCTAATTGCTCATAAGGAATGATATTCAAAGTACTTGCGTACATATTGGATTTAACAGGCAAACTTCGATCATTCACTGTCCCAACCCAAAAGGCAACCTTTCCAATTCCTTCAGTTCGAATATTACCTAAATTAACACTTCCTGTTTGAGCATTTTCTAAAGGAATTCCATTGATTAAAACACCCGTATGTGCAGAAGAAAAACCTCGCACTGCGACTGTCTTAAGTCCCCCAATTCCCCCATAATCTTTTAAAGTAACACTACTCATTCTGCTAATCAAGGTTCCCAAATCGTCATTTGCTGAGTTTTGAATTTCACTTTGGGATAATTCGTGATAAACAGCATTCGGATAGCTCTTTTTTAGACTTGAATCCGCTTTCACCTCTACCGGGTTCAATTTTACCTGACTCGTATCTTTTTGAGACCAAACTAAATTGGAAAACAAAAGGAGAAATGCTATCCGAATACCATATTTCAATGCAACTACTGCTTAATTAATTTTGTTCTAGACTGTATTCTATTATTCGAATACGTTTCCACAAGGTAAATCCCCGAATTCAATCTTAAAATTGAAATATCATTTTGGACCCCATTCATTACTTGAACAAGTCTTCCATTGAGATCTCGAATTCGAATTTCATCATAATCCCCTCCTTTAATTCTAAATGATTCGCTTGCAGGATTTGGATAAACAGTAGCCAATTGTAATTCATTTTCTTGAATACTCAAACTTCCATCAATTGTAAGATCATCGATCACGAAATAAGCTGGTGTATTCATTCCAAACTGCCCGACATCACTTGAGGTAAGATCAAACCCTAACTTTCTTCCGGCCGATAAACCAGAAAGATCGACATAAGTCCATTGATCCAAAATATAATCGTCTTGTGGGTCTGAAAACCTGTAATCTGCTAGATAAATGCCCGTAGAATCCAATTGATTTCCCAAAGCGTCCAAAACGAAAACTGATAGCAAAAACCAATCTTCTCCATTGGTGCCGTCAGGTTGACCATCAGGTCCATTTGGGCTTCCAAATTGCTTAGCAAACATGTCTCCGTCTCTCATGGACAAAGCTGCATAGGTCGAATTATTCACCCAAAATCCATCAAACTGAACATCACTCTGATGCTCGATATAATTTGGCGCACCAAAACCAGGAAAGTAAACTCCATAGGTCAAACCTGAATACGCATCACCACTATAGGAACTGTATTGATTCCCATAACCTGCTGTTGTATCATCTCGCATTGATGACAAAGCAAATCCATCCCAAGACATGAAAGTGGAGTCATAATTGATTGAAAATGTCACATCAGATTCAACATAAGGACCTGCTGCATTGGAATTGTTCCAAAAAGTGTCTACCTGGCTTAAATTAGCTTCGAAATCAACTGTAACTTGAGCATTTAAAAATTGGCTAAAACTAAGGGCTACAGTAATACCCATAAGTTTCGCCGAAGTGTAAAGTTTTTTCATCTTTTAAACTTTTAAAAATTAAACAATACACTTTCGGGCTAAAAATCAGAATCTGAACATGTCAAAATTCTCGCCTTTATCCTGAAAGCTTAAATATTCGGAACTCTGGCAGGTATTCTGACTCGTTTTCATTTTCTGATTTCCTTCCCATTTCTTGCCAAAACAGTGGAGTGGGTATCAGACATTTTGAAAACTCACAGCTGCAGGAACAGTCTCGGATTTACACCGAATTCCCTTTTCAACCCCTAAAATTGGGTCACCAAAATTCAAGGCGAAGTTACAACATTTACGGTATTTATTCACGAAATATGGCATACTCTTTGTAATTTTGGAATTATCGAATAATCATTATTAAAACTTTACTCATGAAGAAACTAGCTGCTATCGCTTTAATTGGAGGCCTACTTACAAGTTGTAATTGGGGCAAATTCAATAATCAGGACGATCTTAGAAATAATTATGTAGGTGAAACAGCCTTTACGGAAATGACCAATATGACCGACCAAGCTATTGATGGAAACTTAACCTTTTACAAGGGAAAAGCAAATTGTGCCACGATAACCATTGATACCAATCAAACACCACATGTTTTAGTGATCGATTTCGGATCTACAAATTGTTTGTGCGACGACGGAAAGAACAGAAGAGGTGCAATCGTTACTACTTTTACAGGACCTTACGGACAAGCAGGTACCGTAATTACACATACGCCTCAGGATTATTATGTGGACGATTACAAGATTGAAGGAACTAAAATAGTGACCAATCAAGGCACGGACTCAAATGGAGATCCTTATTTCACAGTTGATATTGATGGAACCATCACAAAACCAGATGGAGACCAGTTTACCTATATGTCAGACAGAGTAAGAACTTGGAAAGAAGGTCATGATACTCCTTTAAATATCTGGGATGATGAATATGAAATCACTGGAACGGCTACTGGTACAAATAGCCAAGGTGGTAGTTATTCAATCACAAGCATTACCCCAATTTGGTATAAATTAGGATGTAAATGGCCTACTTCTGGAAGTCTGAATATCGATTTATCTTCCTTGAACAATGATATCGTAGTTGATTATGGAAATGGAAACTGTGACCTGACATTCACAGCAAC
>JAUICI010000231.1 GCA_030427935.1 Bacteroidia bacterium
CGGTTAAACCCTTTCAGCTCGCCGTCTCTTCTTGCTTTTTTGTAAAGTTTATTCCAAGCTGGATCGTATTCTCCCAAAACTTGTCCTTTCAGTTGATTGGTCTCTGAATCAAAATAAACCGAGTCGATCTCTTTCAGGCCGGACTTCGTATGAATAAAATGAAATTTGGATTCAGATATCCATCGACTATGTGGATGTTTTTTGAAAGTGCCATTATTTACCTCCAATCGATAATAATGATTACAGCCCGTGCTCATCAGAACAAGCAATCCAGATAAAACGAATGCAATTGATTTCTGATATTTTCTGAGTGCTTTCATGATTTAGTCTTTTAGTGATTTAAAATTAGGTGGATACTTTTCTTTTGCTTTTCCAAATTGATAGCCAAGCGCTAAATTCAGTCCGAATAGTGCATAAGAATAGCCAAAATCGGAATACCCCTTTCTCTCAAAATTTGCAATTACGGCAATATCCGCTGACACCTCTAAAAACAAGTTCGAATTTAACATTAAGGCATATCCTATGCTCATATTCCATTTAAACGAAAATGCCTGAACCCTTTCCTGTTCATACCTCAAAGCATAAATATGATCACCTGTGGAATTGTCATAATAATATTGATAACTAAAGGCTACCGTATCAGCCGACATGAACTCATTCATTTGCCTTTTATAGGCTTGGGCACTACCAAAGCCAAAAGTTACATCCCAAATAAACTTGTGCTTTTTCCCTTTTTCAAGTCCAAGCTGAATGGTACCAAAATGATTGTTTCCTTTTATTATCGCAAAACGATTAGGTTGATAAGGACCATGAATATCAATTAATCCAGGAGTATAGAACTCCACCATATAATCACCATAATTATATTCATAGCCCAAAGCCAGCCTAAATTTGGTCTTTTTAACTCCGTGCTTTAGTCCAACACGTACTGAAAATTCCGGAACATACATCATTTTCCGAGTGTAAAAATCTGATCGAGAAGAGGCTGCAATCGCATTTCCCCAATTCACGCGAACAAAGAATGGCCGCTCAATAAGTTGAGTTTCTTCTTGTGCTTGACTCTCAAAAGAGCAAAAAAGTAACACAATAGCTAGTAAATAGGTCTTCATCAATTGTAGTTTAGGTCAAATCTATAGAACTGATTTTGAATACTATTTGCGGATATCCGTAAAATCAGAAATTCGAATTTCTCAAATATAAGTATTTGATTTTCAAGCTCAGATGAACATTGATTTCAATTCCATTTAGTATCTTTTCGAAAATATTTCACCAAATGAAAAAGGCAGTTTTAATCTTTTCAATACTAACAACTTACCTATGCCAAGGTCAAGAACACTTTCTGAGAGTCAACCCTAAAGGTCACCAGGCTATGATCCGTGATTTGGTTGTTTCCAAAGACGGAGAGCACGTGATTACGGCCAGTTTTGACAAAAGTGTGAAGCGATGGAACCTTAAAAAAGGCTATTTCGAAAATGAATACAGAAGTCATATTGGTGTGGGGTCTGAAGGAATGATTTATAAAATGGCGCTATCTCCGGATAATAAGTACTTGGCGATTGCAGGTTGGTTTGGAGCAGATGATGAAAGTGAGCCCATTGGAGATGTTCGTGTTTTCAATTATGAAACCGGCAAAATGCATATCATTTTAAAAGGTTTGAATAATTCTACTGCGGGATTAGCCTTCACGAAAGACTCCAAGTTTTTGGTTGCTGGTGATACGGAAAGTAAAGTATTAAAATGGGACTTGAATTCAGGAGAAATTGTTGGTGATTTCAGCTTTCATTCTACTGTAATGGATAAAGAACTGCACGTACTCGCAAGTAATGGCGAATTGATGGTGACGGCTGGATGGGATGGGAAATTCGCCCTTTTTGATCTCAACAAACCTGGAAAACCAATAAAAGAAGACAAGAAATTCTTCAAGGAATCACTTTACAATAATATCGGAGCGGCCGCGATATCAAAAGATGGATCTGAGATCGCCATATCCCTCAACCATTATATTTTATTGTACAACAAAAACTTCAAACCTTATTTCATTATTGAAAATGAAGAAAAACCAGGATTTTTAAAATTCTCCGAAGATGGCTCTCGATTGCTAACGGGTTCAATCAAATCTGGTGGAGGAAACAAATGTTATGTCTTTGAGAAAAACGGAAAAGATTGGATTGAATTCGCTCAGTTTAATGAACATGAAAACACCGTTATTGCAGGCGATTTCATTAATAATAATGAAGTGGTAACTGCCGGTGGTGAAAATAATGAGATCTGCTATTGGAAGTTAGAAGGAAAAGGAAATACGCCCATTCTATTAAGAAAAATGGAGGGAATTGGTCAGGAAATATTCTCCACAGCTCTAGATGACCACAAGGTCGCCTACGCAACCGAATGGACAGAAAACTTTGGGAAATCAAAATTGAAACATCAGTTTGATCTTTTTGAAAAAATCTTTTCTAAGGTTCAAGAGAATGGGCAATACAAATTACCTCAACAGGAAAAAAATGATCTCAAAATTGGGACTTATAATGAAGGCGGTCATGCAATTGTCAATCCCAAATTAATCATTCAAAAAGGCGACACTTATCTCGATACGATTGTCAGAGAATATTGGAATGGAAGCCGACACAATTCTTACACCTTTGCTCCAAACGGCATGATTATTTCCGGTGGCTCCCAAGGAATCATGTATGCCTATGATTTGGAAGGAAACGAGCGCAATTGGTTTGTTGGACACGAAGGTGATATTTGGGGCACCAGTATCTCTTCTGATGGCGAAAGATTAATCTCCTGTGGCTCTGATCAAACAATTCGAATTTGGTCTCTAGAGAAACTTGGAACCGACAATCCCTCCCCGGACATGAAATCAGTCTGGGATTACCTCATCTATGTTGAAGTAGAGGATGTTTATCACCAAATTCTTAAAATGATTAACCTTGAAGAAGAGGCAAAAAAAGTGAGCTACGAAGCCTGGCAAAAGGTCATCGACGGATTAAGAAAAGAAGGTTATCCGGCTGATTTTCTGGAAACAAAATTATATTTCTACAAAGCCCAAGTCATTCATCCTATTGTATCCATTTTTATTGCAAACGATGGAGAATGGATCATCTGGAATGAGGACGGCTATTTTTCAGCTTCGAAAAAAGGTGCGCAATTGGTCGGATTTCATGTAAATCAGGGGACTGACAAAGAAGCCAAATTCTATCCTTTTGGTCAGTTCGACTTAAAGTACAATCGCCCAGACATCATTCTGAAAGATTTGGCAATTGCGGATCAAAAAATGATCGATTATTACTATCAGGCTTACCAGAAAAGGTTGCAAAAACTTGGTCTGACAGAAGCACAATTATCAGGAGATATTCATCTTCCCAATCTAGAAATTCTAAGTTATCGTCAAGAAGGAAAAAAATTGATCATGAAGGTAAAATCGGAAGATTCCAAGTACAATCTAGATCGATTCAATATCTATATCAATGATGTACCAATTTATGGTTCAAAAGGAAAAAAACTGAAAAAAATCAATCAATATTCGGCTGATTTGGAAATTGATTTACCTGAAGGAAACAGTTTTATAGAAGTATCGGTTTTAAATGAAAAAGGTGCTGAATCCATGCGAGAAAATTTAACCTTGAACGTAGAGAAAAGCCATCAACCAAATCTCTATTTTGTTTCGATTGGTGCCTCGGATTATCAAAATGATGCCTTTGATTTAAAATTTGCTTCGAAGGATGCCCAAGATCTGAAAGAAACCTTTCTGAACAGTAAAATCTACAATAAAATTCACTATAAAATGCTCATTGATGAGGAGGTAACGAAGTCGAATATCAATGAACTAAAATCATTTGTTGATCAAGCTGGGATAGACGATGTGGTTATTATTTTCATAGCGGGCCATGGTGTTCTAGATGATCAATTGGATTATTATTTCGCAACGCATGACATGGACTTCAATAATCCTTCAGAAAAAGGCGTCTCATACAATGAAATAGAAGCCTTACTCGATGGGATCAAATGCATCAAAAAAGTACTTTTTATGGATACTTGTCATTCCGGAGAAGTCGACAAAGAAGATGTTGAAATTGTGGCTGAAGCCAAGTTTGATGATGAGAATATTACTTTCAGAAATGCGGGTGCAAATGTGAGAAAGAAAGAAGCCGCTGGACTAAAAGTCTCTCAGGAATTAGTCAAAGAACTT
>JAUICI010000232.1 GCA_030427935.1 Bacteroidia bacterium
TCCTTGAATTGAATATTGGAATGCTTTAATTCTTTTGCAATTGAATTGGAACTGTTCGGATGTGCAATCCAAAGAAACTCGTAGTTCTCATAAAGCTTTGAAAGATCAATTAGTAGCTTAATTAATCTGTTGTAAGTCGATTTAATATTTTCTCTTCGATGCAGAGTTATAAGAAACCTTTTCTTTTTATTTGAAGTTGATTGTACTCCGGATAATTCTAGAGCATCAATTACTGTATTTCCAGTTACAGATATGTTCTCTGGGGAAATGCCTTCCAATATTAAATTTTGTTTGGCAGTATTAGTAGGAGCAAAATGATGATAAGCCGATAAAGAGCAAACTATTCTGTTGAATTCTTCTGGAAAAGGATGTTCTAGATTCCCTGACCTCAAACCAGCTTCAATGTGCAGCAATTTAAGTTTATTCAAAAAACAGAAATTACTAGCCGCCAATACGGTATTGGTGTCACCTTGAACAACGACATGCTCAATAGCACTATAATTGAAATATAAGTTTTGAAGTTCTTCTAAGGTTTTAGCCAACATGCTAGTCAAATTACAAGTTGAAGCACCGAGATTCATCTTAATATCTGGCTCCAATTCAAAAGCTTGTAGTTGAGAATCTAGCAGTTCCTTATGTTGACCAGTGTTCACAATGAGCAATCTTTCTCGAAGAGGACTGTTTTTTATCTGAATGATTAAAGGAAAGAGTTTGATTAATTCTGGTCGAGTGCCAAATAGGATTAGGATTGTTTTTTTCATTTTTTTGTTCTCAGGTTAAGAATAAAATCGGCTAATTGCTTACCCCAATTCGCACTCCCTTCATTGTTTAAATGAACACCGTCATAAAACAGGTTTTCATTTTGATCAAATCTATGGAACATAAGCCCTTCGTTTTTGGCTACATCAGAGAGTAAGGAGTTAAATTTTTTGATTCTCTCATTCATTTTGATTGTATAAGGAAGCATAACACCGTTCTCAAGTTCCGGTATTTCTAGAAGAATAATATTGCCGTTTGGCTGAAGTAGTCGAGCTTTTATCAATAATAGATTAATAGCAATCTTAAAATCAGATTCATTTGTGTTCGACTTGATGTCGTTTGTCCCAATCATGATTGTGATTATTTCCGGATTTGTTTCCTTAAGATTACTCCAGGAAGAATCGACATATCTTAACAAATCAAGGGATGTATAACCAGAGACCGCATGATTAATGACATTCCATTTCTTCTGTGTTGTTTTTTCGAGAATTGCACCAGCATATTCCGGATAGCCCATGTAGGAGCGAGCACCAATTGTAATGCTGTCACCAAGGCAAAGTAAGGTTTCCCAGTTCAAGTTTCCTGTTTTTAGTTAATAATAAGAGCTAATAGTTAGTACGGTTAAAAAACAAGAAAAGTGAGAACAAAGTCTCACTTTTCAGTATAATTATTTACAAGTCTAACTTATTAATAATAAATCAATCTTCTAACTTTTGCAATGTATTTTGCTAAGCGGATTACTTGTTTTGTGTATCCGAACTCATTGTCGTACCAAGCATATAATACCACGTTTTTTCCGTCGTTCGATACGATTGTTGCATGTGAATCAAATACAGAACAACAAACATTTCCGATGATATCGTTGGAAACCAATTCTGGATCCAAAGAATAGTGGATTTGGTTAACCAAGTCACCGTTTAAGGCAGCATCTCTCATTTTGTCATTGATTTCTTCAACTGAGGTTGCTTTATTCTCCAAAGAAGGGATTACTTTTGTAACCGCTTTTCCTGCACCTGTTGATGTAATTACCATATTGATTGCAGCAGAACGACCTCTTCTTGGTTTCTTATGCATATTATCCAATAAGTTTTGGTCATTTGTGTAGGCATGAACCGTTTCAATATGTCCTTTTACAACACCATAAGTATCTTCCATTACTTTCAATACTGGAGAGATGGCATTGGTAGTACATGAAGCAGCAGAGAAAATATCTTGTCCATCGATATCCAAATCTTTATGATTGATTCCATAAACAATATTCTCAATTCCAGATCCAGGAGCAGTTAATAGAACTTTGGAAGCTCCTTTCGCTTGAAGGTGTCTTCCAAGTGCTTCTTTATCTTTATAAACACCTGTATTGTCGATGATCAAAGCATTATTGATTCCGTAAGAAGTATAATCTACATCCTCTGGAGTTTTTGCTTCGATTATTTTTACGTTCTGACCATTAATGATGATTGCGTTGTTATCCGTATCTGGGATTACAGTTCCGCTAAAGGCACCGTGAACAGAATCATTCTTCAATAAAGCTGCTCTTTTTACAATTTGATCCGCATTTACGGTTCTGATAACGATCGCTCTTAATCTTAATTGCTGACCTTTACCGGCTTGTTTGATCAATTCTCTTGCAGCTAGTCTCCCGATTCTTCCGAATCCGAAAAGCACTACATCTCTAGGTTCCATGTCGAAATCGGCACTTACCATGTCGGAAAGTTTGTTTCCAAGAAAATCCTCCATAGAAGAGAAATTGTCTTTTTCTGTTAACCATTCATCGGCTAATTTTCCAATATCGATTTTAGAAGGCGCGATGTCCATACCTAAAATTTTCTCAGCCAATTCAGATGTCGTATAAACATCGATTGGTTTCTTAACTACGTTTCCAGCGTATTCATGAAGGTTCATGATTTCTGAAATGGTTGTGTTGATCAAATGATTTCTAAAAAGCACGAGTTCAATTCCTTTATCATAAAGTAATTGACCGCATTTACTGTTTAATTTAACCGCAGCTCTTTCTTTCTTCACATATTCATTCAGCTCTTGAACATATCCTTGTGCAGTACTCATAACTAACTCAAATAATTGTGTTTATAAAATATATGTATTAAAAAAGGCCGCCAAATGTTGGCAGCCTTGTATCTTTTATCTTATCCTAAATAAGCTTTCAAAAGTTTGTTTCTCGACGTATGACGCAGTCGTCTGATCGCTTTTTCTTTGATCTGTCGCACTCTTTCTCTTGTTAAATTGAATTTCGCTCCAATTTCTTCTAGAGTCAGACCGTGATTCATTCCGATTCCGAAGAATAGTCTGATAATCTCTCTTTCTTTATCTGTCAAAGTAGAAAGTGATCTTTCAATTTCTCTTTGTAAAGACTCTGACATCAAAGTTTGGTCTGCATTTGGAGAATCTGTATTGGACATTACATCCATTAAAGTACCTCCATCTTCATTGCTTGATAATGGTGCATCCATGGATACGTGTCTACCCGAAACATTCAAGCTTTCCTTCACTTTATCTTCAGGAACTTCAAGTGTTTCTGCTAATTCTTCTGGAGTAGGAGGTCTTTCGTACTCTTGCTCCAATTTAGAAAATGCTTTATTGATCTTATTTAAAGAACCAACTTGGTTCAATGGTAATCTTACGATTCTAGCTTGCTCAGCTAGTGCTTGAAGGATTGATTGTCTAATCCACCATACGGCGTAAGAGATGAATTTAAATCCTCTTGTTTCGTCAAATTTTTGAGCTGCTTTAATCAGTCCAAGATTTCCTTCATTAATCAAATCTGGAAGTGTTAATCCTTGGTTTTGATATTGCTTTGCAACTGAAACTACGAATCTAAGGTTGGCTCTGGTTAATTTTTCTAAGGCTAATTGGTCTCCTTGTTTTATTCTTCTGGCTAATTCTACCTCTTCTTCGGCTGTGATTAGCTCTTCTTTTCCTATGTCTTGTAAATATTTATCTAGTGATTGGCTCTCTCTGTTAGTAATCGATTTAGTAATCTTCAGTTGTCTCATCTAATGTTCTCCTTTTAATTAGTTAAATATTCTAGCAATTTACCGCTGTAATTACTAGCAGATCGTGGTTCGGCAAATGTAAGCTAATCTCCTTTAATTTTCAAAAAAAGTAATTAACAAAAATCCAAGGTTTTTAACCATTTTGAATCACTTTGATATCCTCATTTTCAGGAATAAACGAAAATTTGCAATAACCACCAAAATTCTGCGGAACTATTACATAAACGGTAGACGAAAAGCTACAGCTTTCCTAACATGTCTTCTTTTAAGCCTTTGTCAGCAGGGTTGGAACCAAACCAAATTCCGAATAAGGCTTTTTTAAATTCTAATCCTTCTGTCGTCCCCAAGATCTTTCCATTTTTCTTAACCTGTGTTCCAGTTCCAGGAAGATAGATCAAATCAATCTTGTC
>JAUICI010000033.1 GCA_030427935.1 Bacteroidia bacterium
TAAGGGTTTTTCAAAATCCTTGAAAGCTAGCTTTCAAGGTAATAAACTATTACTTAACTTTATCCCTTAACTGGTAAACATTAATCTGACATTATACAGTATTTCAGTTCTTACTAGTTGTCAGAGCACAGAAGAGTCGAAAACTGAACTTTCGAAAACTGAATTCAAGGTTTATGGAAACTGTGGAATGTGCGAAAAAACGATTGAATCTTCGTTGAATGGTCATGAAGGTATAGGTAAAGCAGATTGGGACAAAGAAACCAAAATGATTTCTGTAACATATGATCCATCAATTATGGACGAAGAAAAGATAAAGGAAAAAATAGCAGGAGTTGGATATGATTCTGATTCTCATAGAGCAAAAGATGAAGTATATAATTCATTACCAAATTGTTGCAAATACAAACGGCCTTAGTCAAGCTTTAATCACCAAAAAGTCAAATTCATAACACTAAAGAGGTCAGAATTCTGACCTCTTTGTATGGTTCTACTAGTTATCAATTTTTAAGCTTCCTCAACTAAAAGAAGTAGAGAAAGGGCAACTAAGTTACAAGCAAGTACAAAACAAGTGCTATATACAAGGAAGCGGTATTGTCCAAGTTACTCAAGGAAAATTTAATCTCTAAATTGGAGATAAAATGCTAACTTGTGGAGAAATTAAATCAATAATTAAATTGTATAGGATGAAAGAATTAAGAAAACTTACTATTGTCTTCATATGTACTTTTTTGTTGTCCGTAATTGGGAATGCGCAAAATGAAATTCCAAATTTAAAATTGAAAGATTTAAATGGTAATTTAAAAAATACTGTGGAGGTATTTAAAGAAGAGCATCCTAAATTAATTGTTTTTTGGGCATCTTGGTGTAACCATACTAAAAGTGGATTGAATTCAATTTCAGACGACTATTTAGACGATTGGGTAAGTGATTATAATTTAAAAGTTGTTGCTATTACTGTAGATGATTCCAAAACTATTGATAGAGCTAAAACTATTGCAAATAGCAGTGCATGGAGCTTTGAAGTTTTAATGGACCCTAATGGAGATTTTAGACGAGCTATGGGGGTTGCTAATGCGCCATATATTATCTTACTTGATAGTCAAAATAAAATTGTTTGGCAGCAAAGTACTTTCTTGTCTGGGGATGAGGAAACTATTGAAGAAGAAATAAAAAAACTGAAATAACTTAAATAAATAATAAAATGAATAATAATAAAGTATTAGTAGTTTTTACAATTCTTTTTTCTTTAATTCTGTTTGCCTGTGGGGGTAATGATGAAAAAAAGGAAGAAAAAGAAACAAAAGAAGTTAATGAAATGAGATATATATGCCCAATGAAGTGTGAAAAGGAAAAGACATATTCAAAGGATATTCCTTGTCCAGTTTGTGGGATGAAAATGGAAAAAGTCTAATTAAGGACTTAAAAGAAATAAAAAAGGCCCGATATAATTTTGGGCCTTTTTTATTTACTAGAATATTCTATTTTATTAATATTTTCTTTGTCGCAAGTTGATTTCCATTTTCAATCAATTTTAAGAAATATAGACCAGCTTCTAAGTCAATATTTAAAGTCTTTAATCCCCCAGAATATGGGAATGAATAAACAATTTGCCCCATTGCATTGCTGATAGTTATATTCGCTTTTAATTCCTTATCTAAATTAATTTCGAAGTTACCATTATTTGGATTTGGAAAAACAGAAAACGGAGTAACTGTTTTTTTGTCAAGAGCAAGAGTAGCATTTTCAATTTTATATACCCCATTAGTATTTCCATCTACAAACCAAATTCTTCCTTCTGGTCCAATCTTAATTCCTTGAACACTTGAAAAACCAGTGTTAATCCTTTCTAGTTCAACAGCGGGTAATACAGAGATATCGTAAATAACAATTTCTCCTGTTTCGTATTCAGACACAATCATTCTATTGGCAATAACATCAATACCTGCTGGTTTCGATAATCCTGAAACAACAGTTTCCTGAGTATATCCTTCAATTCTTGAATATTCAACTACAGCTTCATAGGCTGAATATTGCGCTGGATTACCCAAATTCGATCCAGTATTGATATCAATTCGAATTACTCTTTGATTTCCGTGATCTACGACATATAACCATTGCTTATTTTCATCTAAAACCATATGACTAACAATGACATTATTAGGATCTTTGGCAACTGTATTATCAGAATACCTTCTTATTATCGCATCTCCATGAAAAGAAGCTCCAGGCCCATGATCGGCCGCAAAATCGTATCTAACAATATCATTATTATATCCATCAAAAATCCAAAAGACATTATCCTTTTCAGATGCAACTCCTTGACAATAAGGACTAGCATGTAACATATCTAAATGAGATCCATTCCCTCCAGAAGGTTCCGCGTATACACTCATATCGCTTGACCACAAAGCAGGTCCTGTAAAAGCAGAACCTCCATCATGATTTGCGTCATAAACTCCTGGAGAATTTGCCCAATTTCCATTGTTACTGAAAGCAATCCCTGTGGTTAGATTCATAAAATGCCAAGCATTTCCATCTATTTTCCATACGGAATTTTGATTCGATTCTCCTGCACTATATAAGGTTACAGTTGAAGATCCAGAATTCTCTGTCCCTCTGTTCACAACCCACAACTCTTTATTAGATAACACCGGATGAAAATCCAAGTCCGTTGGGTCTGAAATTTGATCTGAAGCATCTGCGATTGTCTCGATTATATAACTGCCACCTACATAACCATCTAGATAATTAGGTCTTCCTGGTCCGGCTTCAGTTTGTCTAAACAATGTGTCATTAGCATTATTTCCATCAATATTACCATTTAAATTATCGGCCCATATTTTTATCGAATATACACCGTCTGTCGTAATTGAAATTGGAATAGAATGGGTTACCTCCTCAGAAGAAAAGTTTGGCAAATTAGTAGACTGAATATTATGTGTAAATACATTTCCACCATCAATTGAATAATTCAGATCATAGGAATTAATCGTTTCTGTACCGTTATTAAAAACATGAGCATCAAGATTAAACACCCCAGTTTCAATATACCCGTAAACATTAGACCCAGAAACAGATAAATCATATTGCTCTGGCTCTTTAGCAGTAAAAAGATAAGTCGCTCCAAGTCCCATCCCATCAAATGATTCGATCTGATAACCATTTACTGAAATATTAAAGGAGAATCCTCCATCTCCCCAGTCATCAACATAAATCAAATGGTATTGTGCTCCATCGACCAAACAAAATGGTCCTTCATTAACTTGAAGATTATTTCCATATCCTCCAGGTGTTTGATTTTGCGCCCCTGCCCCTAAGCAACCTACACTCAAATTTCCACCTTCAGCAATTGTACTTGAACCACAATTACTTCCGGCTGGAACCAATTGCCAATATCCTTCATAAGCGTAATCATCTGTGTTCACTTCAATAAACACCTCGACTTCACCAGCAATGCATTGAGCATCTGCAATAAATGTTATGCCCATAAAAACTAGTGATAACAAGTACTTTTTCATTTTAATAAGTTTTAAATTCAGAATGCAAACTACTATGAATATTTAACTTCGAAATTCAATAACGAGTTCTATAATTGGATTCCTATTTCTTCCTATATATCTGCATACCTGCTATTTGTGGTGTTTTTCAGGTCGAATAGGTTTCCAATATTATTAGAATAAAACGGACAAATTAGAACGCATTTTGTACTACATTGTAGATACTCTTGAAATTTTATCAATTATGAAAAATCTGATTTCTATCTTGATTTGTGCAATTACCATTCAGGTCCATGGAGCAACAATACAGGAAAGTTTATATATTATTAGAGACTCGATATCAGTTTCTAATGGAAGTAACATTCCTTATCTAACTTTTAATTCAAATTCTAGTGATTTTTATATAGAAAGTCCTTTAATTATTCTCGATGAAGGAGATTCCCTTAAACTTTGGATCGTGAATGAAGATTCTATAGATCACAGTTTTGAAATTACAAATGTTACCGGAAGTTCCGCTTTAATCCCTCAAAATGACTCTGTTTTGGTAGAATTGAAATTTAATAATTCTGGCGGATTTATATACCGAAGTAATGTCTCAAATTCGGATTATGCATATTGTGGTCTTTCAGGAACTATAATTGTTAAAAACCATAACCACCCATCCTTTTACTGGAACTTAAGAGAACACGATAGCTTGTTTAATACATCTATAATGACTGGAAACAACGTTAATTGGAGTAACTACAATCCAAAATTTTTTACAATTAATGGCAATAGTCATCCCAACATTAATAGTGACTCCCTTGCAAGAATCAATGGCAATATAAACGATACTATTATTTTGTATATCTCAAATTGTGGACGCAGTTTACATTCCATTCACTTTCACGGTTTTCATTTGGAAATAATAAATTCTAGTTTTGATTTGGAAGAAATTGGACGATTCAAAGACACCTTCCCTATAAGGCAGCAAGAATCTTTAATCTTGCGATTAATACCAGACAAATTAGGCGAATACCCTGTTCATGACCATAATCTTGTTGCTCTTAGTGGCAGCAATATTTATCCAAATGGAATGCTCTTAACCATGTTAATACAACAATAAAGATGAGAAATTTAAGCTTTACCCTAATATTGATTTCGTTTCTGAATTTTTCTTTTTCCCAAGATACTGTCATAAATCTCATTTCAAGAATCGATTATTTACCAAATTACTCAATGTGGGACGGATACCAAACTATGATTATGGGTTATACAGTCGACATGTCAACTCCCATCGATTTACCATCACCCACTATAATTGTAAACCAAGGTGACTCAGTAGAAATAAGTATGTTAAACATGTCTCAACCACCTGCACATACGATTCATCTTCATGGATTAGACGTTGATCAAGCAAATGATGGGGTCCCCCATTTATCCTTTATTGTCTCACATGGTGAAACTAAATCCTATTTTTTCAAAGCTCCTCATCCTGGAACATACTTGTATCATTGTCACGTCGTTTCGTCAATTCATGTTCAAGGAGGAATGTACGGTGTCCTTATCGTTAAACCTCCAAATGGAGAAAATAAAACTTGGTCGGGAGGGTACTCCTATGATAAAGAATACTCATGGTTGGCCTCGGAAATAGACACAAATTGGCATGGGATTTTGACTTTGAATCATCAATATGATTCAGCTCAAGTAGAATATGAAATTCCAGATTTTAATCCCCAATATTTTTTAATAAATGGAAAAAGTGAACAACAACTGAATGATAACTCCATTAAAATTCAAGGAAGTGTAAATGAGATCATCTATTTACGTCTTTCAAATATTGGATTTATGGGAACACGTTATATTTTCCCTGGTGAATTAAATTTACAAGTAGTTTCAGGTGATGGAAGACCATTACCAAGTCCTATAAATCGCGATACATTAGATGTGTATCCTGGAGAACGTTACGGTATAATTCTAAATCCTACCACTCAATTTAATGATTCCGTCAGAATTGAGTACTTAAATATGAACACAAATATTGTAGAAAATACTCAATATGTTAAAGTGGATATTGAAGGTTTTTTAGAAAACAAAAATATTCTTGAGACTAATAATAATTATGCTATTTTCCCCAATCCTGCTACTAAGGAAGTTAACATTAGATTTGATAACAAATCTAAAGAAAAATCAAATTATGTTATATATGATATTACAGGTCAGGTTGTATATAGGGGCTCTACGATAAAATCAGAAATCAAACTTAAAATTTCCAACTTTCAAAAAGGAATTTATTTTTTGAATTTATACAATCCTAATTTAATGATTAAAGAAAAGATTATTATCAATTAATATAGATCGTTTAAGATTAGATTTTTTTTAAATTAATCATTAGCCTGTAACCCTATATACTGTAATCTATAATTTTCATCCTCATATATGATTTCGAATCCTTCAAACCTGCGGTCAAAATGATGCCTATTCACCACAATCAATTTGCACCCTCCATATTTCAATTTCGTAAGAAACTCTTCATTATTCACTTCTGATTCAGTGAAAATCCATCCTTTTCGATGGGCAAAATACATTTCTTGTGGATTCGGTGCCCCGCTAATTGCTATTAAATCTGATTGATCTGAATACTGATCCAAGATTTGTTCCAGACCGAGTTTGTGCTTCTCAGATTCCTTGGTAAAAAAATCATGTTGCTGATTCGCAATATTCTCTACTGCGATCAAGGCTAGTAAAATATAAGCCACCTCTTTTCTTTTTATTTGTGTTAGTCCCCAGCCAATTACAAAAGCCATCACGGGCACAAATGGCAAAATATAATAACTGTGATGTGGGAAATTATATCCTGATTTGAAGATGAATACAAGGAAAACAAGACTCAAAAGACCTAGAATGTATAAAAGTGATGTCTTTCTTAATTTTATGGCATATCCAACAGAAAGTACAAATAAAATGAAGCCAAAATAGCCTAAAGCATCAGCATAAAATTTCTTAAATGTGTCTCCCAAATTAGCAAAAACCTCACCAACTCCCTGAATAAATGGATCTCCCATGAAATAGTGATCAAAACCATACGTTTCTGTCAAATAGGGTACCCAAGCAAAATACCACCACAGGGAAGGAACTAGCAAACAAATCGACAAAATACCACTAACCACTTTGCGATTCAATTCGATTTTTCGATCTAGAAAAGGAATGAGTAAGACTGCGAAAACAAAAGCTGAAGGAATTTTACTTAATACGCCAATACAACCGAGAACAAAAAACAATAATCCATTCTTTATATTGGGTCGATCATATAAAAATCGCAATCCATAATACAAACTGATTAGGCATAAACTGATGCTAAAAATATCGGGCATGGCTTTTCTGGAATAGCTAAACCAAAGCGAAAAAATTAAGACCATGGCGGCATTAAATGCATGCTCTTGGTTAAAATACCTCCGAATAATCTTGAAGAAATAAAAAATACTTAATGAAGCAAGTATCAGATTGATTAAACGACCATACCAGTGGGCATACCCAAATAATTCGGCCATCAAATAATGTACATAATTCATCACTGGAAATTCCATCCCTGCAATCGGGCTATCATTTCCATTAAAATCCAATCTTGGGTAAAGTAAATTGGCCTCGACTTCATAAAAGTTTCGAGCCACCATATTACCCGTAACTTGGCGCCAGTTATGCGCAATCTCCAGAGGCGGTTGAACAATATTGAACAATCGCACCAAGAAAAAGAGTATAATCCAAAATCGTATGTCTTTAAGGGTTTTCATTAAAAGAACATCCGTCCGTTATACCAGTCCTTGTCAATTGTAGCTCCGATTTTCTCATAGAATTTAATTGCTGGTTCATTCCAATCCAGTACTTGCCAGTCCAGTCGTTTTGCTCCCATTTTCTTAGCCTGATCAACCAATTCATCAAAGAGCATTTTTCCGACTCCATGTCTGCGATAGGCTTCTTGAACATAAAGATCTTCCAAATACAAACATCTTCCATTCCAGGTACTGTAAGACACATAAGTAATAAAGAAACCGATCACTTTTCCCTCATGCTCCGCAACGGTACAATTAATTAATTTATCTTTTCCGAAAGCATCTCGAATAAGGTTTTCCTCGGTATTAATAACTGCATCTGGCTCTTTCTCGTAAACAGCTAATTCTACAATGAGCCCTAAAACTGCTTTCATGTCAGTTTCACGTGCCTCACGAATGATAATTTCCATGATTTTGATTTTATTCTGCCAGGTTAAATGTAAGCTTTAATCCTGAATCAATGTTGGATGTTGGATAAGAGGTCGAAACTTTTGGTTTCGTGATGTTCTGATTGTAATAGAATTGAATATTCAGGTTGTCTCCTAAATTGTAATCCGCAGCAAATTTAATCGACACTAAATTCTGACCTGCAGTCACCTGATTTGTATTCTCAACAATCTTTCTAATTACCGTGATATTATCTCGAATCGACATGTCGAATCTTAAGTTCAATGCTGATTCTGGATTCTTTCCAAATAGTTTAAACGGCAACTTCACAGATGGGAACTTATACCCCGCTCCAATGACAAACTCATTTCCTTTTACCTCGGTAACCTGATTATTTGCCAATCCTAAACTAACCGTTCGGTCTTTCTTCCATTCGAATTTTGTAATCAATCCTGAACTTCCTTTCTTACTCTTGATCATCCAAGTTGCATCCAACCCAATTAAAGGTCCAAACTGCTCTGAAATCACAATATTAGTTACTTGACGATCATTGATGAAGTTATTATTGACATCTTGAGTTGTCGCGTGTCCATCGATATAAACCGCATTCAAGTTTGTAGTAAAATTGGACATCGTAAACGCTGATGTATATCGGTGACTCAAAGTGAAATTCTTCACTACTTTCTTCATGAATTTGAACTTAGACAAACCATCGTAAGTTACTGCCCAGTTTGGTAGTGGAATGGCTTTGAATGGATTTACGTTTTTCTCTGTTGGGTTAATTCCTGTATAAGCGGATAAAAATGCTCCAATCACAACTTCTTGCTGTTCTCCACCATAACCGTCGTAATAACCCGTTTCAGTATCAAAACCAGTTGAGTTTGGATTGGCTGCCGACAGAATTCTTGAAACTTCCAATCGATCTTCTCTCAAGGCATCAAAAATTCTCGAGTCATAATTACCTCCCGGTTTTGCAAATGAAGTTGCAATCGCTATCGTACTATAACTAATATTTCCTGTCTCCACGGGATTCTGAATCTGCCAATCTTGAAGTGTGTCATTATACCTGAAATACTGATTCAAATTCTCACTATAATTTCGATCCATGGTCACATCAATTCTCAAATCCTTGAAAGGCTCCAAAGTAGCTCTGAAATTCATGTTCTGAGTATGATTAATAACCATTTGTCTGTTCAAGAATTGGTTTTGAACTAGCCAACCTCCATCTGCCATGGTTCTCGCGAAATTTCTTCCGGATTGCTGACCCCATAAATCCTTGTCCTGTTCACCAAATAAAAAGCCAAATGTGGGTGCCTTAAAGCCTCCATTAAATCCGAGGAAACTTGGTAATTGATTATAGCCCGGAAGCATCGTTCCATCTGAAACTGTATAAGATCCCGAAACATTTCGAACAACCATCAAGATTCTACCTAAAGTCGCAACGGCAGGATGAATCTCACCATTCTTCTTATTTTTTTGCTTTTCTTGTTCCTTTTGAATCTTCTTTTTAACCTTTTCAATCTTATCCTTTATCGTCTTTTTCTTCTTTTTGTCAATTCCCTTTTTGCCAAGCTCATCCTTCAAACTATCAAGTTCTTCTTTTAAAACTTTGATCTTTTCATCGCTTTTCGAGTCCTTATTACTTTTCTTATTATTCCCCTTTCCTCCTGGTCTCGATACTTTTCGACCCTTTCCTTGACGGTTAATCTGCTTAAAGAAATCGACCTTATTATAGAGTGTCTGCATGTTGAGTTGGCCATTAATCGAGAAGTTTCTGTTGTTTTGAATTACATGTCCAAGTTCTGTCTGACCCAAAGGCGATCGTTGCCATTCATAACCTGCTCCATACCTGAAATTAGCCGATATCCAATCCGTTAATGGCAAGCGGTTAAACGGAACATTCCAGGTGGCATTAATATTATGACCATAGTTCATGGCTGTTCCCCCTTTACTCAACTGAGAAATAATGGTGTCCTGAAATTTTCGATAATTATCCGGATCTTCTTTTCTATCGATTTGTCCCTCTGGTTCAACAAAAACGGAATTATTATGGGAATTGAAATCAAATTTTAGATTCTTGGTAATGTCGTATTTGAAATCCCAATTCCTAGTCCAAGTAAAGTTCTTTAAATAAGTCGGCTGGAATACAAAGTTCGTATCCATTACATTCCGCACTTTTCGTTCATTATACGATCTTGTGATTTCTGAACGAACCGCAAACAATTTAATTCCTTTGTAAAGGTTGAAATCTCTAACCAAACCGGCCCATTTTGATTTTCTCAATTTCTTCTTATTCTTGAATGGCTCCCAAAGTTTCGGACTCGCATTATAAGTATAATTGATACCACCTTTCCAAGTGATATTATTGTCGTACTCCAAATCAAATTCCCGATGGTGAATCTTGTTATAAGAGAAATTCAACATGAAATTTTCAATATCCCAGGGCATGACTTTTTTACCCGCTTTTCGCTCTTTTCGAATATTGGTTAAGTTAACTGCTGTTCGTTCTGTCCAATCTCTCGCGATCCGAGCTTTTTCTTTTTTCTCACCTGCATCGTATTCTTTTAATCTGATATCCGGATTCAAAGGATCAAACTCAGGGTTTATCATCCCAATTGAATACCCAAAGAATAGAGGTAATTGGATTCCAGCTTTTGAACCGAAAAACTTCCCTAATTGGAAATTAGTTGCCAAATCGAAATTGATCTGCTCCTCTCTTAATCTTTCACTTACTCTTGAATCTATGGCCCCCCAATTGACTCCATAATAAGTTCCTGCCAAAGAAATATTGGCAAAATCGGCCATTTGAATCTGTAGTCGCGCTAAAGCAGCAGATCCACCTTTTTGATCAAAGTCGGTTAACCTCAACTCATTTACCCAAATTTCAGCACATTTAGGCTGACCGTCATCTGGCTTCCATGGATTATTGTCCTGTTGCCGTGGATTTCGAACACCCACCATGACGGTTTTTACATCAGCCATGTTTGGACTTCCTTTCACTTTAATTCTTTTTGTTGCATCATTGGGGTCCGTAAACACATATTCTGTGGTTAAGGATACACCTGCTTGAGGATCTAAAAGCAATTGATTTCTCGTTTTCTTAACTTCTTTCAAAGCGTTAAAATCAATCACCATATTGTTTGCGTCAGGCCAAATTTCAGCTTCAGATTGCGTTCCATTTGGAGATAATTTCAGCGGCAATTCATATTCATAATAGTTATCGTTGAAATCCGTTCCCAATCTAACAAATACAGTCAAATCATCATCGCTTAATGGCTGATTTGCAACTTGTTCACCATGGATAAACATTTTTAATTTCTGATAAGAACGAATATCCAAATCGATGTTTTTATATGCCATACGAGCATCACCGTCTTGAAGTCCACAAACCTCTAACGTCATCGACTGTTCGTTCAGCTGTCTCAAGTTGGCTGTTGTTCCATCCAACTGTCTGTTAATCCCTGGAGGAATTCTATAAGGCACAGGTTGCTTCTCGTAATTTTCTTCTAAGTTAACCGCACCAACATTAAACACCGTACTATTCGGATCCGTTTGAATATCCTCTCCTGGTGAAAGCAATTCTTCATTGTATTTTCTCCATTCTGATCGAATCAATTCCAATTTTGCAAAACGCAGCATTACTGGTGTATCAAAACCTTTCATGAACATTCGGATAAATCGAATCGATCTAAAATCTTGAATACCATTGATCGCTCTGTCTGGTTCCCTCACTGGGATTTTAAACTGATACCAATACTCAGTACTTCCATCTGGAGCCGTTACTTGAGTTCTGTTTGTGATATAATTCTGTCCAACCTGAATTTCATTTGGTCTGATTGATACTCGATACTGAAAATACTGCTCAGACTCACTCAAATTATTGTCTGCATTGATGTCCTCAATATCTGGTGTATTTGTGGCCTGAGTTGGATAACCATCTGCATTTAATTGAGAGGAGAATTCCGATGAAGCAGAGTTTCCTTCATGTCCATTAAAGCGCTTATATCTTTGTAGAATATCTAATTCTAATGCGTCATAATTATCGTCTCGGTAATAAGTGTAATCATCACTCGATGGGTCATTTAAAATCGCATCCAATGCTGCTGTTGTTAGACCTGCATTTTGAGCCCAGTTTACAAAAATTGGGTATTGATTGAACTCATCTTGACTATTCCATCCATCTAAACCAATATCTTGAAAAAGTCTAGCTTCAGGATCATTGTCGAAAGCATTTACAACAACCTGTTGCGTTGAAATTCTAGACCATGCAGTGGTATCCAACAAGTTGCCTAAACCAGTGGTATCTGCCGATGGTGGAAGTCCATTCTCAAAACTTTTTCTGGAGTCTAAAAGAATATCTTCTGACACATTTCCTAAGTTGAAATATAAATCTCCACCATTTAATGAAGTCGCCCTTCCCGGAACCGTATCGTTGATTGCATATTGATTAAAAGGATCCAACATCCAAAACTGAATGAACTCAATATTGGCTGTTTCGAAATCTGTTGTATTCAATGCTCTCATGATTCCTCCCCAACGATCTTCTGGGTTGGTAAATTTCCCGTCAGCATTTACAAAAGTTGAATCGTAATTATACATCCCTCTTTCGGAAGGATAGAATGCTAAATCCAAAACAGGAATATTATTCAAAGCACCCGTCGGCAATTGTTGCTGAGGGAACAACTCTTCTTGTAATAATAATCGCTGTCTGGAATCATTAAGAACAGCTGATCCTTTTAAATGATCTGGTTGCAAAGAAGAACTCTGATAAAACAAGGGATCAATTGTATACCAAGCCAAAAGCGATCGATTAAATCCAGCGGCTAATTCTCCATTTTGGGAAGCCTCAGGAAATAAGTCCGACTGCCCTTGTGGAATTGATGCCAATCGCCACATGGTATAAGATCGAATATCAATTGCGGACTGTGAACCTTCAAAATCATCGATATAAGCGGTCCCTCGATCATCCGAATTTCGAATCGCTCTTTGTGGATTGGAAATCAAATGGGCAAATTCTCCATTAAAGGTAATGGAAGACTTTTCTTTTGTTGAAATAAATGGAAGTGCATCTACCATCTTCGTCAAAAATGGGGCATCTCCTCTATAGTTGACATCAAATCCAATATGGTGATTCGAATAAGGCTCATCTCCAACATTCACTTTTTGCGTCAATGGCTTTTCGATCATGTTCATCCAAGTGGCACCCACATTAAAATCTTTGTTGATTCTATATTCTGCTCTTGCTCCGAGCAAAGACTTGGACTGAAATCCAAATAAAGAATTACTTTCCAGTTCAATTTTAATCGGTGTATTCGATTCGAGAATCCCTGTGTTCAGAATCTTTACTCGACCTAAATTATAATCAACGGTATAATCAGTTCCTTCGTTTAGTCGAACACCTCCAGCTGTTACAACAACAGAACCTTCCGGAATATTTAATTGATTTAAAGAAATTTCTGAACTGACAGATGATTTGTATTTACCTTTAATCTTAAAACGGTTTTTACTTGTAATCTGCTGTGCAGCCGTTCTTGTGGAATCATATAGTTCATTAAATACAACCCGATCAATGATCGAAGAGGACACACCTCTCCCTTCAAGTGTATCTTTCAAGAATTGACCAAAGGGTTCTACTTTTGTAAAGAATACGCGACCATTCCGAGGATTAATCGTACCTCCGGTTGTTCCCTTATTCTGCTCAAAAGTCATGGGAGCAAAGTCAAATCTACCATCTGGAATCTGCTCATTATATTGGTTGATATTATCCAGTGAAACCAATTTCAAAAGCAGCACATCATCAACTCCAGGATAAGGCAAATAATTAATCCATGTTGAAGTCTCTCTGTTATTATACCAAAGATCCAATTCAAAATCAGCTGCGTTTACTTGATAAGCTCCGATCGAGTAAACGTTTTTCATCATCAGATCCCAAATCTTATTGTTGACATTGGTAATGGTTGGTTTCAAAAGCTTCAAAATCAAGGCTTGCTGACCAGTAAATCCGTCTGTCGAAAATTCTCCAACTTGATAGGTTTGACCTAAATAAGTGTACTCATAAGCAACCGCTAAAACTTCATCATTATTCAGAGGTTGATTCAAAGAGATAAATCCTAATTTTTGATTATAGGTAAACTCAGAGCTTGAAAGTCTTTTGGCATTTTCTACTTTTTCATAATGAATTGCTTGCTGAAATGGACCAGGGCTAAAGGCTTGTGAAGCCAGCTCTTGTACAGCATTGTTAAAGCCTCTTACATTTGCATTATTGGCAAGGTAATCATAAAGACCATTGGCATCATTATCAGGCAAGGCTCCTCCCGTATACATATTATTTGCTCCCGGATTTCCTTCCCAGTTTTGTGGTAATGCTTCACCTAAATCTGAAAATGCTAAAAAGTTTCTATTATCTGTTGTGGTATTTGAACGGTTGGTTACCCAAACTTCAATTCTAGTAATATTTACTTCGGAAGCAACATTGGGTAAGGCCGCCATGGCTGAATCATAACTATCTCGATGATAGAAATTCAAGAAGTAATGACG
This sequence comes from Bacteroidia bacterium, assembly GCA_030427935.1. Classification (GTDB taxonomy): domain Bacteria; phylum Bacteroidota; class Bacteroidia; order Flavobacteriales_D; family Crocinitomicaceae; genus JAGQYP01. The sequence continues at coordinate 14,231 of JAUICI010000033.1, forward strand.
GTTCGCTTCATATTGATCGAGCTCGACTTCAAAGTCTTGAACTTTAGTTGATCCTGTTAAATTGATCTCACTTTTCTGACCCTTATTCTGAGAAAACAATCCATAAAGTCTAAGTCTACCAAACTTTAATTCTGTTTTAACTCCAAAAAGTGATTGCGCTCCAGAAATCAAGGTCGAATTCAATGGCAAACTTACATTTCCAGCTTCAATTTTCTGAATGATCTCATCTTCGAATCCAGTGTATTCAACTTTCACATTGTTTTCGAAATCAAAGGTTGCTTCTGTATTGTAGGCAGCTGAAATTTTCAGTTTTTCCCCAATCTGTCCCACAACATTCATTTGAATTCGCTGTTGGAAATCAAATCGAGTTACTTTTCTTTGGTTTTCGGGTAACTGGGGGTTATCATATCTAGATGAGTTCACTCCAAAGGCCAATTCAACTACCCCTTGCGGTCGAATCTGAATTTTGTTGGAACCAAAAATAGTCTCGAAAAATTTCCCTTTGATATTGATGTCAGGAATAATCTTGTTTTTCTTATCCCCACCTGAATTTTGATCTACGCGGTTTCTCCAATAATCTTGATCAGTGACTTTTCTCTGATAATCTAAATACTCCTCCAAGGTCATCACTTGGGGAGGACGAAAATTTACGGTGTCCCCTACAGTTTCGTATAGGATGTATTTGCCAGTTAAAGGATCATATTTAACCTCCCTTTTTATATTGGCAGGTTCATACTCTCCTCCTTGGTTGAATCCATTTACGGAAACCAGAAACAGTAGTAATAAAAGTATGTACTTCAAATAAATTCGCAACTCTTACAAAATTTTCAAAGCAGCTTTGATTAATTCCTCAACAGACATCGAGTCTAAGAAGACTTTGTCCAAAGCCTTTTCAATAGATTTTTTGTCAAAACCTAAAGAGGATAAAGCAGTAAACGCTTCATTTCGGTTTGTATTGTTTAAATTGAAAATATTATTTGAAGAAATCTCAAGCTTGGAAACCTTGTCTTTTAAGTCAACGATAACTCTTTGAGCAGTTTTAAGTCCAATTCCTTTTACAGATTTAATCGCATTTACATCTTCCCCAATGATGGCATTCATGATTTCTACAGGAGTCATGGACGAAAGCATGATCATGGCTGTATTAGGTCCTATACCTGAAACGGAGATTAAATGGCGAAACATTTCTCTCTCCTCATTTTCCATGAAACCATAAAGCAATTGGGCATCTTCTCGAACAATGAATTCCGTTAATATGGTTAATTCTTTTTCTTCTTTAATTTGACCAAAAGAATACAATGAAATCTTCACGTGATATCCAACTCCACCACAATCGATAATCAAATGTGTCGGGGATTTATCAACTACTTTTCCTCTTAATTGTGCGATCATTACTTTTTATATTGGGCGTCAATAACGGCAATTTTGATCATATTCACAATCTCTCTTACCGAGGATCCAAGTTGCAATACGTGAACTGATTTTTTCAACCCTAAAAGAACAGGTCCAATCGCCTCTGAATCCGCCATTTCTTGTAGCATTTTATAGGCAATATTTCCACTACTCAAATTTGGAAAAATAAGCGTGTTCACTTTCCGATTCGCCAGATGTGAAAAGGCGAATTTCTCCAACATCAAATCATTATTCAGTGCAAAATTAGCCTGAACCTCTCCATCAACAATTAAGGAAGGATGTTCTTTATGAAGAATCTCAACCGCTTTCCGCATCTTCTCAGGATCTTTTCCGTTGGAAGAACCAAAGTTAGAATACGATAACAAGGCAATTCTAGGTTGAACTTTTAGTCTCCTTAACTTACTCGCCACTAAAACAGTCAATTCTGCAATTTCCTCAGGTGTTGGATCTACATTCACTGTAGTATCTGCAAGGAATATGGGACCTCTTTTGGTCATCATGATGTACATCCCAGCCACCTTATCAATCTCTTCTCTAGTTCCAATGATATTCAAGGCAGGGCGAATTACATCTTTATAATTTCGAGTAATTCCAGAAACTAAGGCGTCCGCTTCTCCAGTTTCAACCAACATGCATCCAAAATAATTCCGTTCGCGCATCAATTGCCGTGCTTCATATTCTGTAACACCTTTTCGTTTTCTTTTCTCGAAATAATACTCTCCAAACTTACTCCTTCTCTCCTGTTCTTCTTCTGATTTTGGATCAATGATTTCCACTCCGCTTAAATCCAAATTGTTTTCGTCAATAAGGTTTTGAATCACTTTCCTATTACCGAGTAAAACAGGTTCAGCAACACCTTCTTCAATGGCCACTTGAGCTGATTTCAATATTTTATAATTATCTGCTTCCGCAAACACCACTCTTTTCGGGTTCTTGGCTGCTTTCTCTGAAATGTTTCGGATCAACTTGTTGTCCAGACCCAGTCGTTTATTCAACTGATCTACATAGGCATCCCAATCCGTGATCGCTTCTTTTGCTACTCCCGACTCAACGGCTGCCTTAGCTACTGCAGGAGCCACATATTGGATTAACCTTGGATCAAGTGGTTTTGGAATAATGGATTCACGTCCAAAAGAAATATTCTTTTCACCGTAAGCTTCATTAACTACTTCCGGAACTGGTTCTTTTGCCAATTCAGCGATTGCACGAACTGCCGCCAATTTCATTTCTTCGTTGATAGAAGTTGCTCGGACATCTAGAGCTCCTCTAAAAATGTAAGGGAACCCCAAAACATTATTCACTTGGTTTGGGTTATCAGATCTACCTGTAGCCATGATTATATCATCTCGAACTGAGGTCGCATCGGCATAGGAAATCTCCGGATCTGGATTGGCTAATGCAAATACAATCGGATCAGCTTTCATCGATTTGATATTTTCTTTGCTTATAAGTCCTCCCTTAGACAATCCTAAGAAAACATCTGCCTTCGCCATGGCTTCATCAAGAGATAATTCTTTATCATGGACTGCAAAAAACTGTTTGTATTTATCCAAATCATCTCTTTTCTTCCAAATCAATCCTCTACTGTCATAAACAAATATATTTTCAGGTTTTGCTCCTAAAGAAATATAAAGTTTGATACACGACATTGCTGCTGCTCCTGCCCCACTGCAGACAATCGAGACATCTTCGATTTTCTTTCCAGCTAGTTCCAAAGCATTAATCAAGGCTGCCCCTGAAATAATCGCTGTTCCATGCTGATCATCATGCATCACAGGAATATCCAATTCTGCCTTTAGTCTTTCTTCTATGATGAATGCATCTGGTGCTTTTATATCTTCTAAATTGATTCCTCCAAAAGTTGCGGAAATCGCTTTCACGTGCTCAACAAATTTGTCAGGATCTTTTTCATTGACCTCAATGTCAAAAACATCCAAATCAGCAAATATTTTGAATAAAAGTCCTTTCCCTTCCATTACTGGCTTTGAAGCTTCTGCTCCAATATCACCAAGCCCCAAAACGGCTGTTCCATTAGAGATTACCGCAACAAGGTTTCCTTTTGCTGTATACTTATATACATCATCTGGATTTTCAGAAATTGCGATACAAGGTTCCGCCACTCCTGGTGAATAGGCAAGAGATAAGTCTCTTTGAGAGCTATATGGTTTTGTAGGTACAACTTCAATCTTACCGGGCTTTCCTGAAGCATGGTAATCTAAAGCGTCTTGTTTATTACTTTTTCCCATGGAAAATTTTTAAAATAAAGGCCAAAATTAAGAAAATGTGGCACTTTAGAAAGAGTTTCCAGATGATTTATTAGCCCTTTCAGATTCTAAAAAAATACTTAACTTGCATGCACTCAGATTCATCTCATGAAAAAGTTAGTCGTATTGTCAGGAGCAGGTGTTAGCGCTGAAAGTGGAATTAGTACTTTCAGAGACTCCGGTGGACTATGGGAGCAATATCGAATTGAAGAAGTTGCAACCCCAGAAGCTTGGGAAGCCAACTTCGAAATGGTCTTGGAGTTTTATAACATGAGACGAAAAAATGTTCTTGAAGTAAAACCGAACCAAGCCCACATCGACATAGCTGAATTGGAAAACACTTTTGACGTTCATGTAATCACACAAAATATAGACGACTTACACGAAAGAGCTGGCTCATCAAAGGTTCTTCATTTACATGGTGAAATCTTACTAGCAAAAAGCTCTAACCCGGCAACTTTGCATCAAGAAGAAGAATACTATCCAATAAACGAAGGCGTCATCAAAAAAGGAGAAACCTGTGAAAAAGGTTTTCAATTGAGACCACATGTTGTTTGGTTTGGAGAACCTGTACCGAACCTTCCAATTGCGGAAGAAATCGTAAGTACAGCTGATATTTTACTTGTTATCGGAACCTCCTTAAATGTTTATCCTGCAGCCAATCTATTGTACTATACTAAACCGCAATGTGAAATATATTTGATTGACCCGAATCAAGTAAATGTGTCTCACGATCTCAATGTGAAGGTAATTCAAGAAAAAGCAACTTCTGGAATGAAAACATTTAAAAATTTCATCCAATAAAAAACCCCGAGAATGAATCTCAGGGTTTCAAGAATATTTTAAATAATGATCTTAATTGATCATCAGTTTCTTAGACTCCATAACTTTTGTTCCATTCATCACTTTAACAAAGTAAAATCCTTTGTTTAGATTGGATACATCTACATTCTTAACACCAGATGTATTCGAAGTGTTGATGGTTTTAACTGTTTTTCCAAGCATGTCAACAATTTGTAAAGATGAAATACTGTGATTGTTTTCAATTTCAATCTTTACATTAGTTGTAGCCGGATTTGGATAAATCTTTACTTGATTGCTATTCCCTAACTCATCAATATTCAAAGTAGCACAACCAGTAGATGTATGTTCGAACCGAACATACACTTCTGCAAATGTTTGTGGGTCGTTTACATCAAAGATTTTGTACTTAAATAAAGAACAACCATCCTCACCTTCTATCATATAATGTGCATTCAAAAGAGTTGAAGTGTCTCCATCATCAACAGTATAAGACAATTGAGAAGTTCTTGATTGATAATCGCCTGTAGTAAAAGGATTTGGTTCACAAATCACCCAACAGATATAATTTTTAGTCCCAACATGAGGAATCACTTCCACTCGTTCTACCTTAAATTCTCTCGATGATCCGGTATTATTAATCAAGACCAAATCCGCATGTATGTCAGCCGAACTATTAATCGCTCCAGTCTCTCCTGGGTTACCCGTTACAATAACAGTTTGGTTCGTAACTAAAGTTTGGTTGGTTGAATCGTAAATCTCAAGCTGTGCGCTAACACCAGCACCGATTAACATCAATCCAAATAGTAAAAGTCCTTTCATAGATTTATTTTTTAATTTTCATTACTATCAAATATCCGAAATAACCTGCAGAAAACCCAATGAAATGGGATATTTTAACTTTTAGCATGAATTTGAGATTCCAAGAATAGATGCGAAACTTTATTTTTCTTAACGCATGAATGTAGTATTTTCACATTTCAGAAATTTAATTATTAATAATAAAGTAGTGTTATGAAAAAAACTTTACGATTATTTGCAGCTGCCGCTGCAATGACTTTTGGGGTTACATCTAATGCTCAGTTACAAGACGGGTCGATTTGCCCTGATTTTACGGTAACTGATATTAATGGTACCTCTCACAATCTTTACACTTACCTTGACCAAGGTAAAACTGTGGTAGTAGATTTATTTGCTGTATGGTGTTCTCCTTGTTGGAGTTATCATAATAATCATGCCCTTGAGGATTTATGGCAAGCAAACGGACCAAATGGTTCAGATAATGTAGTAGTTCTTGCGGTAGAAGCTGACCCTTCGACGGCAGCATCTACAATTCAAGGTGGAGGTAATTCATTAGGGGACTGGACTCAAGGGATTAACTATCCAATTGCGAATGATGACAATATCGCAGGTACTTTGGATTTAGCATACTATCCAACAATTTATATGATTTGTCCAGACAGAATTGTTACTGAAATAGGACAACAATCAACTGCAACTTTCCAAACAGCTATCGGAAACTGTGGAAGTCTTGCAAGTGATGCTAATGACCCACGAATGATTTTGAATTCAACTTGGTCATCATACTGTAACAATGAATCAAAAGAGCTTTCTGCTTGGTTGCAAAACTATGGAACACAGCCTTTGACTGCTTGTACAATTGAAGCTATCCAAGGAGGAAACACAATCGCAACTATCAACTGGACTGGTAATCTTGCGTCTTACGAAGGTGAAAACGTGGTAGTTGGTAACCCAACAATCACTGCAGGAACTCCAATCACTTTTAAAATCACATCTGCAAACGATAATACTAACAATGATGAAGTTATGGCAACACTTGCTTTGGCTCCTGTACTAGAGTACGATCCTGCATATGGAATTGGACTTGATGCGTCTATAGATGATTATGCGTCTGAGTTTGGATTCATGTTCGGAGAGGGAACTCCTCCAACTACAGATTTGGTAGCTCTTCACAATGGTATTGCAAATTCTACTTATCCATCATTAGGATTTATTCAAGTAGGATCTAATTCTGATGGTACAAATACAATTCAAGGACAATATACTGTTAACAATGCTGGATGTCACTATTTTGGATTTGTTGATTCATACGGAGATGGTGTTGATTACCAAACTCCAGGTGCTTACATTAACATTGTAGGAGATGCTTTAGGAACAAATAGCCATAGTGTTGCTCCTGATTTTGGAGATGGAACACTTTTCTTACTTGATCTACAAGTTTCTCAAAACGTATCTGTTGAAGAGAATGAAGTAGTTTCAGGATTCGCTATGTTCCCTAACCCAGCAAACAACAATGTAAACATCAGATTTACTCCTGTTAATGCTGGATACACTACTATCGAAGTAGTAAACGCTCTTGGACAAGTTGTAAAAACACAAGATCTTGGAAATATCGGAGGTCAGTATACTTACAACCTAAACGTATCGAACTTCAACAACGGTCTTTATGTAGTTAAGATCAAAGTTGGAAACGATATCGTTACTAAGAGACTTTCTGTACAGAAATAATCTATTATTTTAAATAGTTAAAAGGAGGTGAAAATTCACCTCCTTTTTTTCTTCACTTATATTCAAAAAAGATATTTGATTTCCATACTTTTGGCAGAGTTCTTGTACTCACAAAAGAAAAAATTTGAATTATGAAAAAGTTTATTCTATTACTAGTTTTTCCTGCACTTTTGTTTTCTTTCGCTGATGGAAATGATAAAGGAAAAGCCATTCCAAATGTTACCTTGAAAGATGTAAACGGTAACGAAGTTAAAACGGGAGAAATCAAAAATGACGGAAACCCGATCATTATCAATTTTTGGGCTACTTGGTGTTCACCTTGTAAAAGAGAATTGGAAGCGATCAATGAGGTTTATGAAGACTGGGTTGATGAAACTGGTGTAGTTTTATATGCTGTTTCAATCGATGATGAGAAAACGAAATCAAGAGTGAAGCCCTATGTTGATGGAAAAGGTTGGGATTATGTTGTTCTTCTAGATCCAAATTCGGATTTCAAAAGAGCTCTAGGTGTAAATAATCCACCTCAAACTTTTCTAGTTAATGGAGAAGGAAAGATTGTTTGGACACATAATAGTTATTCACCTGGAGACGAAGAAGAATTGTACGAAAAACTACTTGAGGTCGCAAAAAAATAACTACTAATAACCCAATTTCAAGGTTGTGAAAAAGATTACTCTAATTGCTTTATGCCTTTTAGGCGTAAAGGTTTCTTTTGCCCAGAATGGACAAGGCTCTAGTCTCTCTGGAACAGTTACGGGAAATGTTGAAATTCGTACACAGTATTATGCGGATGACACAGGAATCAACGCCCAGGTTCCACCAGAAAGACTTGGTTTGAATGCTTTTGCAAATGTGAATTACACCTTATGGAAATTTACAGCTGGAATTCGATTCGAATCCTATTTACCAGTTCTATTGGGATACCCAAATAGGTTTGAAGGAACTGGAATCGGATATCGTTTTATTCAATTTGATGATAAAAACATCTCGGTAACTGCTGGTACCTTTTATGAGCAATTTGGTAGTGGACTTATTTTAAGGGCCTATGAAGACCGAAACCTTGGAATTGATAATGCGATTGATGGTTTTAGAATTAAATACACACCTTATAAAGGAATAAACTTGAAAGGCGTTTATGGTAAACAACGTTTCCGTTTCCAAGGAGAAATAATCAAAGGAGAAGGTGTTGTTAGAGGACTAGATGGTGAGATTTTATTCAATCAAATGATTCCGAAATTGGCAGAAACCAAATGGAGAATCGAATTAGGTGGTTCTTTTGTAAGTAAATATCAAGCGGATAAAAACCCCAATCTGATTCTTCCTGAAAATGTTGGTTCATACGGTGGTAGAATGACTCTTGGATATGCTGGCTTCAATTTTACAGGAGAGTATATCCATAAAGAGAATGATCCTAGTTTTGATAATGACTACAGAAATGAATACAAATACATCTACAAAAATGGAGATGGTATTTATTTGACTGCCAGTTATTCAAGAAAAGGGTTAGGAATTAATATTCAAGCAAAATCTTTATCTAACATGTCATTTCGTTCGGATAGAGATGCCATCAATACGGATTTGATGATCTCTTATTTACCTGCTCTTACCAAAACACACACCTATGCATTGGCTTCTTCCATTTATCCGTATGCTACGGTGCCTTATGGTGAAGTTTCATTTCAGGGAGACATTATTTATACCATTCCAAAGAAAACAAAACTCGGTGGAAAATATGGAATGACCATTTCGGCCAACTATTCGGTAAATTTTGACATTAACAGATATGATTTGAACGATTTAGATGGTGCCCGAAGAGGTTATACAACTAAACCATTTGATGCAAAATGGGATAGCTTATTTTATCAGGATTTTAATATTGAGATTAAAAAGAAGATCAACAAAACATTCAAATTCAATGTCAACTACTTTTTCTTCCAGTTCAATCCAATTGCAAATAAAGTAACTGAATATCAAAAATTAATTACTTCCCACGTTGCTGTTCTAGACATGACTTTCAGATTGAAAAAGAAAATCTATTTGAGAACAGAGTTACAAGGATTATGGACGCACAAAGATGTTGATGACCCTACGAAAAGACAGGATCAAGGTCATTGGGTTGCTGCACTTCTAGAACTAACCTTTTCGCCACATTGGACGTTATCAGGGTTATGGCAGTGGAATTATGGTAATGATGACCCTGAAATCAGACAGAATCATTATATCATGGGATCATTTAGTTATATCAAAAATGGAATGCGATTTTCCATTGATGTTGGTAGACAAAGAGCTGGTTTTTTCTGTGCCGGAGGAATTTGCCGACTTGTGCCTGCCTCGACTGGTGTAACGTTTACTTTTACTGCTAGCTTTTAATTAAAATCGTTTGAAGATGAAGAATATTTTTACAGCGCTTTTTATTTCGGGATTATTAGTGATAAGCTCTCAACTTATGACAAGTTGTGACAAAGTTGAAAACCCTGTAGTTCCTGGTCCGGAATTAGATACAAATTTGTATCCTGGTAATTGGTCTGATTACCCTTGGCCGACATTTGGAGCAAACACAAACACGGATAGAAATGTTTTAATTGAAGATCTTACTGGACATAAATGTCCAAATTGCCCAGCGGCAGCAACCATTGCATCAGATATTGAAACAAATAACCCAGGCCGGGCATTTGTTGCAAGTATTCATGCAGCGCCTGGAGATGCCTTTCAAGGAACATCTTCTCCTGGGGATGGTGAATGGCCTTACTATGCGCACGACTTCACGACGGAAGCTGGTGACGCTTATGTAGATGATATTCCAGGTTTTCTTGGAAATCCTGCAGCCATGATTAGTAGAACCATTACAAATGAAGGAGGAAACTATACGCATCAAACTTCACAGTGGTCTACAATTGCAGCGGATATTCTTTCGACCAATGATTTAAAGGTTAACCTTCAGCAGGAGTTAAATTTTTATCCAACAACTAATGGTTTATTTGTCCATGTAGAAGCTGAGGCGATGCAACAGGTTTCCGCAAATGTTAGTATTGTTTCGTATTTTATCCAAAAGGAAGTAGTTTCTCAACAAAAAGATGGTGCGCAAACGATCTATCATTATCATCATCATAATGTTCTGGCAGATGTGATTTCACCCATTTATGGAGAGCAAATATTCTCTTCAGCTAACACTGGAGAAAAGTTTCAGGTGGATTTTTCTTATGCTGTTCCATTGAATGACTCTTTAAATATCGATTCAAATATTCGGGTAATTACTTACGCGATGGATTTAGATACTTATGAGATTTATCACGTAATTCAATCAGATGTCCTTCCTTAATTATTGGATTTAACATTTCTTTAAACTTTTGTTTGAAATATTCGAACTAGATTTTCGTTCATCATAACATGAGCAGAAAAATGTTGGATTTTTATAAAATGATTTTATCGAAAGTTTCTTTTGACAAAAACCTATTAATCAAAGAAATTAAAAAGTCACTAAAACAATTAAGTTCCATAGATATTGTCGACCTACAGATATGGTGCTACAGAGAATTTGGTCACTTATACAAAAAAGAGTTAGATCTTTTGTTTGTTACAAATTCTCTTCGGTAGAGTCGTTAGAACTCGCATTAACAAACCGAATATTTCTTTTAAGCCCTTTATACTTTGTTCTCCGAATGGGGCTACCATTAAATAATTTTTCGAAAGTCTCTTCGTTAAGGTCTTCCCAATCTTTCCTGGTCATATCGATTAAATCAAATCTTGGGAAGAAATCGGGTTCATTGTGATTTTTTGAAAAGCGATTCCAAGGGCATACATCTTGACAAATGTCGCAACCAAAAATCCATCCGTCCATTTTGGATTGAAACTCTGTGGGAATCAAATCATCTTTTAATTCTATCGTCAAATAAGAAATACATTTTCGAGCATCAACAACATAGGGTTGAATGATCGCTTCTGTAGGACAATAATCGATGCAACGAGTACATGTACCACAATGATCTATTTTAGGTTTGATACGGCTCTCAAAATCATAATCAAGAATGATTTCTCCTAAAAAAAAGAAAGAACCTTTTTGTTTTGAAATAAGATTGGCGTTTTTCCCAATCCATCCAAGACCAGATTTTTCTGCCCAGACTTTATCCATGACAGGAGCAGAATCAACAAAACATCTTCCATTCACATCTCCAATTTCGGCTTGGATGAAAGTTAGAAGTTTAATTAGTTTTTTCTTTACCACTTTGTGATAATCTCTTCCATAAGCATACTTAGAAATCTTAAGTTGATCTTCTGGAAACTGCTCTTCTCTATAATAGTTGTAAGAAAGACTTATTACTGTTTTGGCTTGATCTACTAGTTTTGAGGGGTCAATGCGTTTATCGAAATGATTTTCCATATAACTCATTTTACCCTGACTATGGTTCTTTAGCCACTTCTCAAGCCTATGGCCTTCTTCTGTTAATTCATGAACTGGAGCAAAACCAATATCGAGAAAACCAAGTTCATTCGATTTTTGAATGATCTTCTGCATTAAGGGATTCAAAACAGACCTCCTTGAATAGTTCCAAAATCCTTACCTAAATGCTTATACGCTTTCTCGGTGGCTTTCCTTCCTCTTGGAGTGCGAATCAAATAACCTTCTTGTATTAGAAACGGTTCGTATACTTCTTCAATTGTTCCTGCATTTTCTCCGATTGCGGTAGCAATAGTTGTGATACCTACTGGACCTCCATTAAATTTATCAATTAGTAAGTTCAGAATTTTATTGTCCATTTCATCTAAACCATCCACATCGACATTCAATGCTTCTAGAGAATAATTGGTGATCTCCATATTGATATTTCCGTCCCCCTTAATTTCAGCAAAGTCACGCACCCTCCTCAAAAGTGCATTTGCAATTCTAGGTGTACCACGACTTCTTCCAGCAATTTCAAAAGCCGCATCATCTTCTATTGGAACATCTAAAATCCCAGAAGATCTGGATACTATGGATGTTAATGTTTTTGCATCATAATAATTCAATCTTGAATTAATCCCAAAACGCGCTCTGAGTGGTGCCGTTAAAAGACCAGACCTAGTTGTGGCTCCAATTAATGTAAAAGGGTTAAGCGCTATTTGAACAGTTCGGGCGTTTGGACCAGAATCAATAACAATATCGATAACATAGTCCTCCATTGCTGAATAAAGGTATTCCTCAATTACAGGACTTAATCTATGGATCTCATCAATAAATAATACATCTCCTTCTTCCAGGTTGGTT
>JAUICI010000034.1 GCA_030427935.1 Bacteroidia bacterium
AATAAGATATGAAAAAACTAAAAACTTCATTGAGACTTTTTTTAGCGGCAAGCATCATGCTTTCAGTAGCATCTTGTGGCTCCGAAGACTCTGCTTCCAAAGAAGCCTCTAAAAAAGAGGTGAATACAGTTGATCAAGAGATCATTGATAAAAATCAAAACCTCATGACAACATTCGGGGATAAATTATTCTCGATTCCTTCACCAATTCAGACGGCAATGCTCATTAAGGAAAAAGGTGGGAATTATGATAATACGATTTTGAATAAACCTGCAAACCTTTCTTCTTATGGGACTACTTACCAAAAAGCACTGAATTTGGGGATTTATGGAGCTGATTTGGGTTATACCTCTATTTATGATCAACAACAAGATGCCCTTGACTACATCAATGCAGTGAATGAATTATCTAGAGATCTTGGAATCTCTGGCGCCTTTGATCAGGAATTATTGGAGAGATTCTCTGAAAACACGAATAATGAAGATTCATTAGTTAAAATCATTACTCAGGCTTACAGAAAAGGAGATCAATTTCTAAAAGAGAATGATCAAAAAGACATCTCAGTTCTGATTTTAACTGGAGGATGGATTGAAGCTCTTTACTTTGCTACTGATGTGGCAACCAAAACAAAAAATCAAGACATCTATCAAAGAATTGCAGAACAAAAGAATACATTAAAGTCTTTACTTTCCATTTTGAAAGAGTATAAATCAGGTGATTCATTTGATAATCTGATTGCAGGTATGGAAAAACTAAAACTTGCCTTTGACAAAGTTCAGTCTTCTTATGAATATATTGAACCCGTTACGGATGAAAGCAAAAGGTTAACCACATTTAAAAACAAATCTTCTGCCCAATTAGATGATGCTACTCTTGCAGAGATCACATCACAGGTACAGGAAATTAGAAACGAAATTGTAAAATAATTATGAAAAAATTAATCATTTTAATTGCTTTAGTTGCTGGGTTTCAATTTTCTGGAACTGCTCAAAATTGTGATTCACTTGTAAATATTTGTGAATCCTACTTGAACCAAAAAGATGGATCATTATATGTTTCGGATGGTCAGGTATATCAAGCATTTCTTACGGAAGAAGCAGCTGAATTTGAAACAACCTTGTATGGTGGGTCTACTTATCGAATTGCCACATCAGCAGGGATAAAGGATAACTTTGTTATATTTAGCATAATTGACCAAGAAGGAACTACATTGTACTCCAATGAGAAATTCAAGAATGCGAAGTACTGGGATTTCAAAGTAGAATCTACGATCAATTGTAGAATCGAATTGAAATTAGACCTGGAGAGAAAATCTTCTGGTTGCGTGACCATGCTGATCGGATTTAAGAAATAATCAACCAAAACAAGTAGTCCTTAACTATACACACTATTACTGAAGAATGAGCGAAAGAATACTCAAAGCCCTGATGCAGCTATTCGCAATTATTGCGAAAGTAGATGAAGAAGAAGAACCGGAAAATCTAGAAGCTGAAGTTAGTGACAGTCCTGTCGAAGTTACCTCTTCTAAAGGACGAAAAATAGTCGAACTATTCTTGAATCAGGAGTTGAGTTCCGATTTAGTTCAAGAATACTTAGATCTATTTGACGAGTATTTAAATACCCACCACGCAAAATCTGCCAAGAAAAAAGGAAAGAGAAAGCGTACCTCAGTAAACTCTGTTAAAGTACTTAAGATTTGTACTCAAATTAATGAGGAACTTGCTCAGAAGCAGAAAATCATTGTACTTGTTCGATTATTAGAATTTATTAATGCAAATGACCTTGTAACCGAACAAGAGCTTGAATTTGTTGAAACGGTTGCCGATACATTTAATATCGAAAGAGAGGAATTCGTTCGAATCAAACAATTTGTAGATGCAAAAGATGAAGTGATTGACTCACCTTACTTTTTGTACATCAACAACAAAGAAGGTCAGGCACTTTCTGAGGCCAAGCACATCTACAATCAAACATTACTAGGGGAAATACGAATTTTGAGAGTTACCTCTGTAAATGTTTATTTCTTCAAAGTTGTAGGTGAAGCAGATCTCTATTTAAATGGACAAATAATTCCGGAAGGAAGACATCAAATCCTTAACCAAGGATCATCTATACGTTCGTCTAAGGTAAAGCCGATTTATTATTCGGACATTATCGGTCGCTATTTAAGTGATAAGAATCAAGAGAAAATTGTTTTTGAAGCAAATCACATTACATACAGGTTTAAAGCAGGTAATTTAGGCTTACACGACTTAAATTTCAGATCGGAATCAGGAAAGCTAGTTGGAATCATGGGTGGTTCTGGAGCTGGAAAGTCGACTCTTTTAAATGTTCTGAATGGAAACAATACACCTTCTTCAGGAACGGTAAAGATAAACGGTGTAGACATTCATAATGAGAAAGCTGAAATCGAAGGAGTTATTGGTTATGTATCTCAAGATGACCTTTTGATTGAAGAGTTAACCGTTTACCAAAACCTGTATTATAATGCGAAATTATGTTTTGGTAATCTAAGTAATAAAGAAATCTCAGAAAAAGTATTGGACCTCCTGAACTCTCTTGGATTGTTTGAAGCAAGAGATCTAAAAGTTGGTTCACCTTTAGATAAATACATCTCTGGTGGTCAGAGAAAAAGATTGAACATTGCTCTTGAGCTTATCAGAGAGCCTTCTGTAATGTTCGTAGATGAACCTACTTCAGGGCTTTCATCTAGAGATTCAGAAAACATCATGGACCTTTTGAAAGAACTGTCTTTAAAAGGTAAAGTTATATTTGTTGTAATTCACCAGCCGTCTTCTGACATTTTTAAAATGTTTGATGACCTCTTGATTTTAGATAAAGGCGGATATCCAATCTATTATGCAAACCCGGTGGATGGAGTTATTTACTTCAAAAAGGCTATGAATCAAGCCAATGCGGACGAAAGTGACTGTCCGACATGTGGTAATGTAAACCCTGAACAAATATTTAATATCATTGATTCTAAAGTAGTCGATGAATATGGAAATCAGACTGAAAACAGAAAGGTCGCTCCTGAAGAATGGAATAAAAGGTATAAGAAAACAGAAAAGGAGTTTGAATCTCTAAAGGAAAAAACTAAGATTCCTGATAGTATTTTCAAAATACCAAATGTTCTGAAGCAGTTCTATGTTTATTTTGTCCGTGATGTATTATCGAAGCTGACAAATAAGCAGTATATGGTCATTAACATGATCGAAGCACCTGCTTTAGCAGCTATCCTTGCTTTCTTTGTAAGGTTTTATAACTCATCAGGACAATCTTCGGATTATATATTTAGAAAGAGTGAAAACCTTCCTCAATTCCTGTTCATTGCAGTTGTCGTAGCCTTATTTATTGGTCTAACCGTAGCTGCAGAGGAAATCATTAAAGATCAGAAGATACTGAAAAGAGAGTCCTTTTTGAATCTGTCAAAGGGAAGTTATCTGGCTTCTAAGATCATCATCATGATTCTTATTTCGGCTATTCAAACATGGTTCTTTGTTCTTGTAGGAAATTACATATTGGAAATCAAGGGGATGTGGGTTCAATATTGGTTAGTTCTATTCTCTGTTTCCGTATTTGCCAATATTTTAGGGCTCAATATTTCTGCCAGCTTCAATTCGGCGAAAGTTGTTTACATCTTGATTCCAATTTTGATCATTCCTCAACTTCTATTTAGTGGTGTTATTGTAAAGTTCGAGAAACTAAACCCGATGATTTCGAGCAAAGACTCAGTACCATTGATTGGTAATGTCATGTGTTCGAGATGGGCGTACGAAGCTTTAGCAGTTACTCAGTTTAAGGATAACGATTTACATTCCATGATGTATGAGGACGAGCAAATTAGAAGCTTCGCAAACTGGAAAAGATCTTATTGGATACCGGAGCTAGAATCCAGAATCGAAATCATAGCAAACTATTACGATCCAAACGATAGTATCTCCTTTACGGAAATGTCTTCGAATTTCTCTGCGGTCATGACACAGATTTGTGAAATGGAAACCATTAGCAAAGAGAATTTCAAAAACTATGATGGGGAATATTTGAAATTTTCGAATGCGATTGTGATTGGATCCGGTGATGAGATTAATAGTTTGAAAGAATCAGTAAAAACTTTTGTAGAATCTAAAAAGAGACTTGAAAATAAAATCAATGTACTATCTGCATTTAAGGTTTTACAAAATGAAATTCGAAAAGAAGAAGAGTTTATTCAAAACTTCCCTTGTACAAACTGCATAGATGAATTGACACCCGAAACGTTTAACAAGGCTAAAACAGTTAAGGCGGTAAAAACCTACTTGCTTGGGCCAACTATGGACGGTAAGGGAGGACTTAAAAAGCATTATAACTCAGTAATCACAAAAAGCGGTGATCGTATCGATAAAGTAATTGATTCTTTAGGTCATGACTACAACATCATGGCAGAACATTATACCAATGAAAGTTTGGATAATTTTGTTCTAAACAAAGCGGACCTTACCAATGTGATTGAGTATGAAGGTAATTTAGTTCAGAAAAGCGATCCTATTTACAAGAAGCCGGATGCGAAAAAAGGATTTTTTGGAGCTCATTTCTATGCGCCATCAAAGGTTTTGTTTGGTAGTGAAGTGGATACCTTCTTCGCCAATTTATTGGTGATTTGGGGGATGACTTTCTTATTGATCGTTACCCTGTATTTCGATATTTTCAAAAGAATGATCGATGGAATCGAATGGTTAGTTGAGCTATTTTCAAAATTAGGAAAGAAAAAATCAGCTTAATGGATCTTAAAGTTCACAACACTTTAAAACCAGAAAAAGGTAGGTTTTTACTTGCCGAACCATTTTTACAAGAAGAGCATTTTCACAGATCAGTAGTCTTTCTTTGTGAACACAATGAAGAAGGTACCTTCGGTTTTGTTTTGAATAAAATCCTAGAAGTTCCCCCAACTGAAATCGCTGAGAAAATCCCAGATAAAGGTCTTCACTTTTCATTGGGTGGACCGGTAGATCATTCAAGTTTATTTTATATTCATCAAGCAGGAAACTTAATTTCAGATTCTTTTCACGTATGTGATGACATCTATTTGGGAGGTAGTTTTGAAGAAGTAAAGGAATTGATGAACACAGGTGTGCTAACAGAAGAGCAAATCATTTTCTTTCTAGGTTATTCAGGGTGGTCTGATGGTCAGCTTATGGACGAGATCAAAGAAAAGTCATGGTTGGTTGTAAAATCTTCAAACCCAGCTAAACATATTTTTTCTGGTGACAAAGACCTATGGAAGAACATTATGTCGGAGCAAGGTGAACACCATAAAATCATGTCAAATTTCCCAGACAATCATTTATGGAATTAAAAAAGAGGGCTTCCACCCTCTTTAAAAATCTTGTATTTCAGTATTACGCTTAAAGTTGTGCGTCCAACTTATCAACCAATTGTCCCTTTGGTACAGCTCCAACTGATTTATCTACAACTTCTCCATTTTTTATAAAGAGAACTGTAGGAATATTTCTCACTCCAAATTTTGCAGAAATCGCTGGATTATTATCTACGTCAACTTTTCCAACAACTGCTTTACCGTCATATTCTGTCGCCATTTCATCGATAACCGGACCAATCATCTTACAAGGCCCGCACCAAGCTGCCCAAAAATCAATAACTACTGGTTTATCTGAACCCATTACAACTTCTTCAAAGTTTGCTTCTGTAATTTCTACTGCCATAATTTTTAAATCTTTCTAATGAATATTAATCTTTCAAATGCTATTGTCCAATAATTCTGCCAATAAGAGAATTGTGACAAACTGACAATGCGAAAATAAAATTTATTACTGTTCAAAGTACGAAAAGCATATATTTTTCTTACATATTTGCCAACTCAATTAAAAATTATATATTTTTGCACCACTCAAAAAACGAATGTAATTATGTCAGAAGGGACAGAAGTAAAGAATGATTGGTTTAGTAAGTTTAAAGAGAACAAAGGTCTTTTTATTGGTTCGATAATTATTGGACTTGGACTTCTAACCGCGGCGGGATATTTCGCATATATCAAGTTTGTTTGGGAACCAACAAATGAAGAATCTAAAACAGCTGCATGGAAAGCTGAAACCTATTTAGAAATTGATTCCTTAAATCTTGCATTAAATGGAAAGCCTGGAGACTTTGAAGGTCTTCTTTCAATTGCTGATGAATATGATGGATATATTGGTGGAGATAGAGCTAAATACGAAATTGGATTAGCACTAAGAGACCAAGGGAAATATGGTGAAGCAATCGACTATTTTAGTCAAACACAATTCGAAGATGTAATGATCGGAACTTTTGCAATTGGAGCACAAGGAGATTGTTATGTTGAGATGGATGATTTAGGCTCTGCGCTATCGAAGTACCAAGAGGCTTATAATAGAATGCCAAATCAATTCACAACACCTTATTTCATGATGAAAGCAGCTGCGATCCATGAAGAAAATGGAAATTTTGGAGATGCAGTTGATTTGTACAAACAAATTAAGGACGATTATCCAAAGTCGGAATACGCGACAAATATTGATAAATTCATTGCTCGAGCAGAAAATTCATAATGGCTACAGCAGGTAACAATTTATCGGAATACGATATAGAAAAAATTCCAAACGGTGCCGATTTCAAAATCGGCATTGTTGTTTCTGAATGGAATGAAGACATCACTGGAAATTTATTAGCAGGAGCTAAAGAGGCCCTATTAGCTAATGGAGTACTACCAGAAAATATTTTAGTAAAACCCGTCCCAGGAACCTATGAATTATCCTTAGCTGCACAATTCATGTTTGAAAGTTCTTATAGACCAGATGGAGTTATTTGCATAGGAAGTGTGATTCAGGGAGAAACAAAACACTTTGATTTTGTCTGTGAATCGGCAGCCCTTGGAATCAAGGACGTCAATTTAAAATACAATAAACCAGCGATATTTTGTGTGCTTACAGATAATACAAAACAGCAAGCTATAGATCGTTCTGGAGGGAAACACGGCAATAAAGGTGTTGAAGGAGCTATAGCCTGCCTAAAAATGATTGATTTAAATAATCAATTATAATACAGGTATTTCAATCGAAATATTTACCTGATTTAATTCTCTTTTCTTTTTCATTGCAATTCCAAAATCAGAGGAATAAACCGTTGCAGTTCCTTTAAAAGTTTTATTCGAATAAGTAAAATTGAAGCTTACATCCTTCTCTACTCCTTTAATTTTCATCTTTCCTTTCATGACATAAGAATCACCATTTTTTGCGACAGAAGTACTTTTGAAACTGATCTTAGAAAATTTTGCAACATCAAAATACTCATCTGACTTAAGGTGCTTGTCACGCATTTTGTTTCCAGTACTGATGGTATTCACATCAACCGACCCAGAAATCACAGCAGAACCTGGATTCGCAGCGTCAAATTTAATTGAAGCTTTAAGACCTTTTAATGTTCCTTTTGTATTTTCCTTTACAAAATCAAAGCTAATCTTTGCATTCTCGGCATTTACTTTTAACTCTTGAGCCATGCTCACCAAGCTGAATACCATGCACAATCCTAGAAATAGAACCTTTTTCATACTTATAAGTTTTTAGTTTTGCTTAAATATAAGCGATTAAAAACAAGAAAGTTAATGATTAACTTATAATTAACAAGTTGACTCTTCTCACATCACTTAATCATTAAAATACTTCATGCATTCATAGAATCTTAATCTGCACTTAATTAAATTCAGATATATTTGTAAAAAGCATTACACATACTATGACATTAATTAAATCAATCAGTGGAATTAGAGGGACAATTGGAGGTAAACCCGGTGAAAATTTAACTCCTTTGGATATCATAAAATTTTCGGCAGCTTATGGAGAATGGATTAAAAGAAAAGATCCTAAATCTTCATATAAGGTAGTTGTAGGTCGAGACGCTAGGATATCAGGAGAAATTTGTGAAAACCTAGTAATTAGTACCTTAAACTCACTTGGGATTGATGTTATAAATCTGGGCTTATCCACAACACCTACTGTTGAAGTTATTGTCCCAAAACATGAAGCAGATGGTGGGATTATATTGACAGCCTCACACAATCCAAAGCAATGGAATGCCTTGAAACTATTGAATAAAAAAGGTGAATTTGTCTCTGCCAATGACGGTAAAGAGATTCTGGCTATTGCCGAAGTTGACAATTTCATGTTTGCTGATGTTGATACTCTAGGCAAAACAAGGATTTTGGAAGATGCGATGGATCAGCATATTGAAGATATTTTAGCTGTTGATCTTGTAAACAAGGAATTAATCCAAAATGCCAACTTTAAAATTGCAATAGATTGCGTGAATTCTACTGGAGGTATTGCCGTACCTAAGTTGTTAAAGGCTTTGGGCGTTCAAATCATTGAAGAACTGTATTGCGAGCCGAATGGACATTTCCCGCACAACCCAGAGCCACTTCCTGAGAATTTAGGAGAAATTTCTTCAGTTATAAAAGATAAAGGATTTGATTTAGGTATCGTTGTGGACCCTGATGTCGACAGACTTGCTTTTATAAATGAAGATGGTTCCATGTTTGGAGAAGAGTATACTTTGGTAGCTGTTGCTGATTATATATTGTCGAAAAGAAAGGGATCTACGGTTTCCAATCTATCCTCAACTATTGCTTTAAGAAATATAACTGAAAAACATGATTGTCAATATACTAGCTCAGCAGTTGGTGAAGTGAACGTTGTTGAAAAAATGAAAGAAACCAATGCCGTAATTGGCGGAGAGGGTAATGGAGGGATTATCTTTCCTGAGCTTCATTACGGCCGAGATGCATTGGTTGGAATAGCTCTTTTCTTAACACATTTGGCTTCGAAAAAAATGAAAATGACTGAATTGAAAGCCAGTTATCCTAATTATTTCATATCCAAAAACAAAATTGAGCTTACTCCTGAAACAGATGTCGATAGAATTTTAGACCTTTTAACCGTTAAATACGAAAAAGAAGAAATTAATACGATTGATGGCGTAAAGATTATCTTCGGAAATGAATGGGTTCATTTAAGAAAGAGTAATACTGAGCCAATTATCCGAGTATACTCTGAATCCGAAAGTGAAGCTAGAGCGAATGAACTAGCCGAAATGATCATGAAAGACGCATATTCCTTCACACAGAACTAATACATGAAAGTATATCTAGATAATGCTGCGACAACTCCGATTGCCTCTGAAGTAATTGAAGAAATGCACGAATGCTTAAAAAGTAATTTCGGCAACCCCTCTTCAATCCATTCATTTGGTCGCGAATCTAAAGGTATCATAGAATCTTCCCGAAGATCCATAGCTCAACTACTAAACTGTACTCCGGGAGAAATCATCTTTACATCTGGCGGAACTGAGGCAGATAATTTTGCTCTATTAAGCGCTATAAAGGACTTGAATGTTAAGCGAATCATTACTTCTAAAATTGAGCATCACGCGGTATTACATTCTGCTGAATATTTGGAAAACTTTGCTTCCGATGTCGAAATCAGATTTGTACAGGTGGACTCAAAAGGCAATATAGATCTCGATCATTTAGAAAATCTTCTTAAAACTGGTGAACAGACGCTAGTCTCCCTCATGCATGCCAACAATGAAATAGGTACGAAACTCGAGCTGGAAAAGGTATCTCAGATTTGTAGAAAACATAATGCCTTTTTCCATTCTGACACGGTCCAAACTATGGGTCACTATTCTTTTGATCTTGAAAAATTAGACATAGACTACATCACTTGCGCAGCACACAAACTACATGGTCCTAAAGGGGTTGGTTTTATTTACATAAACAAAAACTTAAACATAAAACCGATGATTCAAGGTGGGTCTCAAGAACGAGGATTGAGAGGCGGAACAGAGAATTTATATGGTATTGTAGGTATGGCTAAAGCTCTAGAGTTGGCCTATACGAATCTGGATGAGCATATTGAATATGTTCAAGGTCTTAAGAACCACATGATTCAGCAATTGAAGGACCGAATTCCGACTATTGAATTTCATGGAGAAATTGATCCAGACAAAAGCCTTTACACGGTTTTGAATGTCTGTTTTCCAAAACTCAATAAAGCGGAACTCTTTTTATTGAACCTGGATTTAAGAGGTGTCGCTTGTTCAGGTGGAAGCGCCTGTTCTAGCGGTTCAAACACGGGTTCTCATGTTTTGCAAGGAATAGATGCTCCAATAGATCGACCAAATGCTCGATTTTCATTCAGTAGATACACAACAAAAGAGGAGATTGATTACGCTTTAGATCAGATAGTTCAAATTATTGAGCAAGATTAATACAGATGCACATCATTGATCAACTCTTTTCCGGCATCATTATTAATCATTTGAATGATTTTTGCTTTAGCAGCCTGCAGTTCGGAGCGCATAACGGAAGAATTTAGTTTCACCATCAATACTTTATTCTGAATCTTAATTTCCTCGGTTCTTAAGGCGATAGGTTTACCCATAATCTTTTCCCACCGGTCAATCACGGTCAATTCATCCATCTTTCCTTCAAGCTTGTACGCTTTTAGTAGTCGATCAATGGCTTCTTTTAAAGTGGATTCATTGGATTTACGCTTCTTCACCTTTTCTTATTTCTTTGAAATCGATTTCTATTTCCCATTTCTTAAATGCCTGTTCTACCCTATCTTTCTCGGTATCCGTGATAAAAACTTGTCCGAAACTGTTTTCACTCACCAGTTTCATCAAATGGGCCACACGATGATCATCTAATTTATCAAAGATATCATCTAATAATAAAAATGGCTTCACTTTTAGGATTTCTTTCAAATAATCAAATTTAGATAGCTTTAGAGCTATTAAAAAGGTTTTTTGCTGTCCCTGGCTTCCAAATCGCTTTATCGGCTGTCCATGGATCTTAAAAACCAGATCATCGCGATGTATACCGACCGTAGTGTGCTGTTTATAATGATCTTTTTGATAAGCTGACTTCAAAATTTGTTCAAAATCGCCTTCAAGTAGGTCCGATCGATAAGTTAGTGTAACCTCTTCGTCTGTGCCTGCAATTTCCTTATAGACTTGCTTAAATTTCAATATGAATTCATCAAGAAATTTCTTTCTTTCCTGAAAAATGTAATTCCCTAATGGAATTAATTGATAATCCCAGACCTCAATACTTTCAGGCTCAAAGAGACGTTGTTCTGCAAACTTTTTCAAGAGTGAATTTCTTTGCTGCAGGATTTTCTTGTACTTAATCAAGGATTCCAAATACTTTTTATCGTACTGAGAGATAATGTAATCCAATAACCTCCTTCTCGTTTCTGATCCTTCCAAAATTAAGTCAATATCATAGGGAGAAACTACAACGGTTGGGAAGTGACCAATGTGATCTGACAACTTCTCATATTCAACCTTATTCTTTTTGACTGATTTCTTATGTCCTTTTTTGACCCCGATGTGAATATGCTCATTCTTTCCTTCTTTGTCGACATCACCTTGAATCAGAAAGAACTTTTCTCCAAAAAGAATATTCTGTGAATCGACAGGATTGAAATAGGACTTACAGTTTGATAAATAGTAGATCGCATCTAGGATATTCGTCTTCCCGACACCATTTAAGCCATAAAAACAAGTAACATTATGACCGAATTCGTATTCAAACTCAGTGTAATTCTTGAAATTTACAAGTGATATTTTCTTAAGAAACAATGGATTAGGAAGCTTTACAAACCTCAATTAGTTTCTTAACTGCTAGCTGAGAGCTTTGACGTATACCAAGAATATCGGTATCCATCATATAGCATGGCGCTGTAATGATTTTGTTTTCTTCATCGAAAGTGATTTCATCAATGTCTCTCATTTCTGATTTTGCTCCGGTAGCTTCCAATCCTTGAGAAAACCCAGAAATATCATATTCAGATTTTGATTTTGTAGTACCGATAGTCATAAGTGGATGTATATCGCTACCTTCAAAAGCTTTTGCCAAAACGACAGGACTCACGCATAAAGCAGCTATTGGTTTTCCCACATTTACCATATTAACTAAAAGTAATTTCACTTCTGGAAGAATTTCTCCTTCCGGCCCTTCAAAAGCCCATTTTGTGAAGTTTTTTGCTGAACCAAAACCACCTGGAATTACTAATCCGTCAATATCTGCCGGGGTAATTTCATTGATGTTTTTAATAGCTCCTCTAGCAATTCTAGCTGCCTCAACAAGCATATTTCTTTTTTCCGATTGCTCCTCCCCTTTTGTATGGTCGATTACATGATGCTGATCTCGGTCAATGGAAATGCAAACATACTCTGCACCCTCTTCTTTTATTGCCAACATGGCCAATACCGATTCTTGAATTTCCGCGCCATCGAATACGCCACAACCTGAAAGTAATACACCTATTTTCATTGTCATTTATTTTAGGATGAAATTAAGAAATTCTGTAAAACTGAGAAGAAAAATCAGCTTATCTTTTCGGACAGGAACCGCAATGCTTCCCTTTTCTTTTGTACTTCTTACAGCATTTCTTTTTCTTCGAACATGAATCAAGCTCAATTATAGGCTCTTCGAGAAGATCAAATAAATTTCTGTATTCGTACTGCATTTTCATAATGCAATATTAAATACCAGCACTGAAATCACCTATACCACATTTGTGGTATTTTGATTGATTCTAAATAAGATTTATTCTTTGAATTGAGCATCTCTCAAAATCTCATTCGATAAAACATGAATTTTATCAATCTTTCTCAATGGACCGATACAATAGGTTTGATGACAGGAGATACAAGTAGCTCGCATGTCATTAAAAATTTCAGCTCTTTTTAGATTATCCCTTGATTTTTCTAATTTCCCTTGCAAGTCTATAAATTGCTTCATTTGTGATTCATAGAAGTCCTGACCTTTATTTTCAGGTGTCGTCACATCTGCTAGAGGCATCGTGGTATAATCAAAACTAAAATGCATTTCATCCGCACCAGCCAAGATTTTCTGGCGATTTGCTTGCATATCGTTATACATCAGTCGCATCATCTCTTTCAAATGCAAATCTGGCTTGGATGCTTTTTCTTCTTTCTTCGATTCTTTTTCTTTTTCTTTCTTCTCTTCGGAACAAGAAAAAAGGCCAACTGTTAGACAGATGGCCATTATCGAAAATACCTTGTAAATCCTATTTTTCTTCATTTTTAATCTCTTCACCATTGTATCCATACAAGTACACACCAGTAGCTTCAAATCCTAATTCAATTTTAGGCTCCGTGATCGCTGCAATCTCTTCTGGACTTGCATTGGCATCTTCTAAAACGTGTTGTTGATCTTTTACTGAAACCTCTTTGTAGTAAGCTTTTCCTGAAACAATTACATCGGTTCCGTCTCCATCTAATGGAACAAAGAAATCGTAATCCAAGAACCAAACGCGCATTTCAGGATTATTTTCACCCATGTCAAGTGTCATCCAACATCCTTTTTTCTTGCAACACTCATTGATCTTCGTTCTCAACACAATTCCCTCTAATGAATCAAGACCTTCCATTTTGGCCATCATTTCATCTGGTGTAATCACATTAGTTGTATCAAACTCAGCTCCACGTAGCATTACTGCTGGAGCTGCTGTAACTTCTTCCTTTTCTTCTTTATTTTCTTTCTTTTTCTCTTCTTTCTTTTCTTCGCCTCCACAAGAAATCACAAACCCTGCAGCGACAATTAATAGCATAATTTTCTTCATCACGTATTGTTTTATTTGGTGCAAAAATACTCATTTTTTGAGCTTTCGGTCATCGTTAACAAGCTATTAACTTAATTTAGAATGATTCCACACCGGATTTATGTAATCTAGATCACAAAAAACCAATCAAAAATTTCATTAATTTTGGGGAAAATTCAGCTTATGACTAAGACTATTGTATTTCTATTTTTAGGAGTTATTGTACTTTCATGTACTTCAGAGAAAAAACCAAAATTCACAGGAAAAAAGCCACCAGCAAAGGATCCCTACGCTGCAACTTTCAATCAATCTGTAAAAATGTTTGCCCCTTTACCAGATGAAGCTGTATCTGAGGAAAACCCAATTACAGATGAAAAAGTAGCCTTGGGAAAGATGCTTTATTTTGACAATAGATTGTCTTTAAACAATACTCAAAGTTGTAATACCTGTCATAATTTAAACACATTTGGAGTTGACAACAACCCAACCTCACAAGGAAATAATGGAGGATTTGGTGATCGTAATAGTCCAACTACTTTAAATGCTGCACTCCATTTCACACAATTCTGGGATGGAAGAGAACCTCATGTTGAAGCACAGGCTGGAGGACCAATCCTGAATCCAGTAGAAATGGAAATGCCGAGTGAAGGAGCTGTAATTGATCGATTGAAAGGAGTTGCGGAGTATGTAGAAATGTTTTCTGCTGCTTTTCCAGATGATAAGTCGCCTATTACTTATGAGAATTTAAAGAAAGCCATTGGTGCTTTTGAAAGAAGACTGATCACGCCTACTCGATTCGATGATTACTTGAATGGAAAATCAGATGCCTTAACTGCTAAAGAAAAGCAAGGCCTGAAGAAATTTCTTGATGTAGGATGCGGAACTTGTCACGCCGGTGCATTATTGGGTGGAGACCAATTTCAGAAATTCGGTGTTCATGTAGATTACTGGGAATTGACAGAAAGCAAAGAAAAGGATTTAGGACGTTTCAATGTAACTAAGAAGGAAGATGATAAATATGTGTTCAAAGTTCCTTCTCTTAGAAATATAGAAAAAACAGCTCCTTATTTCCATGATGGAAGTGTTTCCGATTTATCTGAAACTGTTAAAATAATGGCTAAAGCTCAGTTAAACAAAGACTTGTCCGATGCAGAGGTGAAACAAATCGTCACTTTTTTAAAGTCCTTAACTGGTGAAGTTCCAGAAGAACTGAAAAAATAATCTTTGAATTCTAGGATATTATTTGGTAAGAAAAGGTTTAAAATTCTAATTTTAGGCTTCAATCTTTAAAAATAATATCGAATGAAAAATATAACAGTTATTGGAGCTGGAACAATGGGTAACGGAATTGCTCATGTTTTTGCTCAAAGTGGATACCATGTTTCTTTAGTTGACATCTCACAGGATGCCTTGGATCGAGGTTTAGCAACAATCACCAAGAATCTTGACAGAATGATCAAGAAAGAAAAAATAACTGAAGCTGATAAGAACAGTACTCTAGGAAACATCAATACTTTCACAGATTTGTCTGCAGGGGTTAAAAATGCTGATTTAGTCGTAGAAGCCGCTACTGAAAACATTGATCTTAAACTTAAGATTTTTGCGGACATGGACGCCAAAGCTCCAGCGGATGCCATTTTGGCCACCAACACATCTTCCATTTCCATCACTAAAATTGCTAGTGTTACTGAAAGACCAGAAAAAGTAATTGGTATGCACTTCATGAATCCAGTGCCAGTTATGAAATTGGTTGAAATCATTAGAGGGTATTCTACTTCAGACGAAGTGACTAAGCAAATTATGGAAACATCCAAAAACCTTGGAAAAGTACCCGTTGAAGTGAATGACTATCCAGGTTTTGTTGCCAACAGAATATTGATGCCTATGATTAATGAAGCAATCATCACATTGCATGAAGGCGTAGCTGGTGTTGAAGAAATCGATACAGTTATGAAACTAGGTATGGCTCACCCAATGGGACCTTTACAATTAGCTGATTTTATTGGACTTGATGTTTGTTTAGCTATTATGGAAGTACTTTATGAAGGCTTCGGGAATCCTAAATACGCGCCATGTCCATTACTTGTAAACATGGTTACGGCTAAAAAGCTTGGAGTAAAATCTGGTGAAGGTTTTTATAGCTGGGGTCACGGAACAAAAGACTTAATTGTTGCCGATGCATTCAAAAAGTAATTGGCTCAAAAGCATATTTATAAGGCGGGTATTCCTAGTACTCGCCTTTTTTATCTTCGCAGAGTTTTCATTTTCTCAAAGAGGACTCACCAATCAAAGTTATTTTAACAATAATCTTGGTCTATACAACCCTTCCCTACTTGGTAATATCCGAAAGATGAACACCAATATCTTTTTCAAAATGGGAGACCTTGGATCTGATTACAGGAACTATTTTGGTGGTTTTAATTTTGAATATTCTTTAAAGCGCGCCCATAATTTTGGACTTGGAGGAATGGTTCAAAGAGAATCCGACTGGATGAATTCGAAGGTTTTTATTGGCTATGCTTATAAACTTGACATTAAAAATTCGGCATGGAGTTTTGGTATTGGTGTTAATTTGGGCTTCAAGAACTTGACACATTCAAGCTATTTAGACCCTCTTCCTCCTTTAGATACGGCTATATATGCTCATAACAATCCCAATCAATTTCAGGCTTATGTGAGTGCTGGGTTTAATGTCTGGTGGAAAGACCGTGTTTTTATTACGATAAGCAGTACAGACATGATTCCCTACTCTGATTATAAAGGTGAAGCAAACGATTATGACAGAGAAAAGGGCTTGAATAACGCACCTGGTCTAACCATTGGAGTCGGAACGAGAAATCCGTCTTTTGGGGATAGCATCATGAAGAAAACAAGCTTTGAAGCCAATCTTTTCTACAGTTTTTATTTTAAGGGAGAAGTTAAAGGAAGTGTTGAATTCAATTTCGGTCTTAATATCATGAATATTGTAAACCCTCGGATTGGATTCCGTTGGTTGGGCAACTATTATATCATATTTGGACTTCAAGCGAGGGTCTATAAAGGCTTGTATCTTTCATACGCTTATGATTTAGCGATTGACCCTGTTCTTTCAACGATTACAGGTAAGGGTTCTCACGAATTTGGTTTAGGCTATTTTATTCCTCATGCTCCCAGAAAATTTGAAATCAAAAAGAAGAAAAAATGATTCAGAAAGAAATCGTTCTACCTTCTTATTCCAGAGGTTTTCATAATATAGATCAAGAACTATTACCGCTACTTGACAATCTTCCAGAAACAGGAATGCTTAACATCTTCATTCAGCATACATCAGCTGGAATTTTGATTAATGAAGGGGCTGACCCTAGTGTTTTGGTAGATTTCAATTCGTATTTTGATCGACTAGTAAAAGAAAACGAACCCTACTACACGCATATTTACGAAGGCTCAGATGATATGCCTGCTCATATCAAATCTGCTCTCACTTCCACAAGTTTAAATATTCCGATAAGCAATGGAAAGTTAAATCTTGGAACATGGCAGTCCATCTATTTATGCGAATTTCGAAATCAAGGCGGAAGAAGAAGATTGGTATTAACTATTTGGTAGTTTTTCATTTTAATTAGATTTGTAAATCTCGGGGTGTAGCTTAGTCAGGTTAAAGTGCTGGTCTGGGGGACCAGAGATCGGAGGTTCGAATCCTCTCACCCCGACAATATTTTAGAACTCAAATACATGAAAAGCTTAATCTACTTAACCTATATTCTATTTCTTTTTTCTTGCTCTGGATCGAGGAATGAAGAGGACAAATCTTCACAAATCCAAAGAGAACTCGATATTGCCCATGCTTATGAAGCAAAAGGAAAATATTTGAAAGCGATTTCGCATTTAGACAAACTTCTAGAAATGGACCCCAAACATATTCAGGCATTGATGGATCGAGCAGTTGACAAGTCTTTGTTAGAAGATTATGAGGGTGCTATAAAAGACTATTCTGCTGTGATTGCAATAGATTCGTTAGTTCCACTAGCATATCTTAATCGGGGAAAAAATTATTTGCGAATTGAGCAATTCCAACGTGCCAAATCTGACTTTGATCAAGCAATAACTATTATTCAAAGAAATGAATCTCTTCAAAGTGGTGAGGAATTGCAGGAACTCAATACCGAACTTCGATTTGAGAGAGGGGTTGCATTCTATAACCTAAACAATATCGATTCCGCAATAATTGATATAACATATTGTGAACAAGCGGATTTTGATTATGCTTATACAAATTACTTTCTTGGATTAATTCATCTAAAAAAGGGCGACACCGTAAATTCTTGTGATTATTTTACTAAAGCATGGCTTATTGGTGGGATGAATCTTGGTGATAGTATAAATAACTTGTGCCAAATAGTTCCAAAAGGAGTTATATTAAATCCGATTAAGTGATTCGATAATCTTTGGAACATGAATTGCTATAGTAACAATATGAAATCTATCTTTTTATTCGGTCTACTGGCAATTACAAACATATTTGGGCAAGACCTACCCTGTAAATGTATAATAGGTCGTGATACGCTTTCAGGTGAACACACTTATCAAGCATTTGATAAAAATGAAAATGAATTAACTTTTATTAGATGGAATGGTGATGACACATTAAGTCATTACACGTTTCAGTACGATTCAAAGGATCGAGTAATTGAAAAAAAAATCATCCAATCAGAAGGTGATTCGATCAATAAAACTTACCGATACAACTATTCTAAAAATTATAATACGACCAAAACAACCTATCAATATGGGATTAAAACAGAAAAAACATCTTTCAAGGACTATTACTATTTATATCGAGATCGAATTGACCATATTAATGAAAAAGGTCACCATGTAACGTTTATTTTTGAAGACACACTCCTCAAAAAAATCGAGACAAAAAATAATGGTGATAGTTTAATTTTTTCAGTCAGATTTCTTTACAATAAAAATAAGTTGATCAAAGAAATCCATTTCGATCATAAAGAAAATTGTATAGTTAAAGAAGTTGACTATGACTGGAATGGAAATAAATCCTTAATTATCGAACGTCCATTTGGTCATTTCTTCTATGTTACCTCCGAATTCCACCTCTATGATGACTTAGGACTAGTAAGCAGCACAGGCTATTTCTATGAGGGACAAAATTACGGGTATTATCATAAAGAGTTTGAAAAGGTAGAGTGCATCGAAAAGATAAAAGCCGAGAAAGAAGATTGCGAAGCTTTTGTAGAACAGGTTAAAGCCAAATTAATTGGAAAATGGGAATTCGAAAAATATGGAATTGGAACAAAATGGGACAATGCCCCAGATAGCATACTTATCCAGGATGATCAATTTTCAAGAAGTGAAGAATCTTTATTTAAAGCAAAAGAAATTGAGTTCAAAATTGATGGAACTTGCTTAATCGATAATGAGAAAAGTCTTCATTATGAGGTCTCATATGACCCAAAAAAATGCAATCCTCATTCAGAGTATAATTATGGACGCAAACATTACTTGATCAATCTGATCGTAGGTGAATCCATTTATGTCATTAACTCGAATCCAGAGAGCACAAAACAAAATCAGAATAAACTCGATCTGACTTCCGAATATCCTGCGAGTAGTCATACGCGCTATTTAATCAGACGCTAAGTTTAGTTAAAATGAATCGTCGGTTCTTTTCATTTTTGTATTAATTAATATATTTAGCCTCATTATTCACAACTAAATAAATTCATATGAAATTGGTAGTAAACACCATGCTTGTAGTTGCTCTTATATTTAGCACTGCAGCGTTTGGACAAAAGAAATTTGAAGGTAAAGCAGATCTAGAGAAACTTGATTCTCAGCCTAAAGTAAGTGCAAAAATGTACGCAAAACATATTTGCAAATGCATGGACAAACATTCGGAGGACGTTAAGCCCGCATTGGATCAGATTACGAAAATGCAAAAAATGAAAAAGAGTGAACTTTCTGAAGAAGAAAAACAGAAGGAAATTGAGACTCTTAAAGAAGGAATTAAGAAAGCGAAACCTTTTTATGAATGCGTGGGAGGACACCCTGTAAGTGATGAAGACAAAAAGTTACTTGAAGCAAACATTAAAAAAATCTATTCTTGTTCTGATGATCAAATCATTAAGTTCAAAACATTGGTAGTTTCTGAATACATGAACCAATACTGTGATGGAACGAAGGCATTAAATTTCGTTTATTTATCATCTGCTATGGCAAACATGCCGAAAAATTCAAAAAAATAGAACAACACTCAATAGGACAATAAGAGGCAATCTTTCGATTGCCTTTTTTTATTTCAGTTTAATTCAACCATAATAAATCCAATCGAACTCGAAGCGAATCCGCCGAATTCTCTAGAATAATTTGAGTTGGAGGATTAGGATTTGTTGAATTATTGTAGTCTAATGGGGTAAAAGAAACACTTCCAAGATAATCATCCGAAGTCACGGTATCTTTATCAAATAATTGAATCTCATAAGTACCTTGATCATCAGAAAGTATTTGATCAACAATAAAAGTCAGCGGTAAGTCCGAAGCCGATTTATTTGAAAATGGAATGGAGTCAGAGGTATAGATCAAGTTGCCATTTTGCAAAATATTAACGTAGAAATCTTCCCCAAATGTTTCATCTTGATCCCATGGAGTCCAGCTCGTGGTGAGCGTTTTATATTGTTGTAGTTCAATATTTGAAATGAACATGGTGTCAGCGTTAAGAATGGTCACTACTTTTTGTTTCAAATCCGTCACACCGTTAGCAGCTGTCACTTCTAAACCAACCAGATAATTCCCGCCATATTGAAAACTGATTGTATCATCTTTATTTGTGGATGTCACACCATTTCCAAAATCCCAAGAATAGGAAACAGCCCTTTCAGATTCATCGAAGAAATAGACTTCACAAGGAGCTATACAGAAGGCATTATAAACAAGAAAATCAGCTTTTGGCGGTGTCGCATCATCCTTTTTACAAGAAAAAAGGACGATAGCAACACTGCACAATATGATAATCTTATTTAAAGTCATGATTCTTGAAGGTATATGCCAAACCAATACCTAAAATCTGTTTTAATTGTAATCTTGGTCCAAACTCACCATTTTCTAGAGGAATCTGAATATCATCATCATAAACTAATGATAACTGGAAGTATGAGCTTAACCACGAATTAATCTTAAATTTAAAAAGAAGATCGTACATCACGTCGATATTCTGAGGCTTTTCTTGAAAATAGTTAGAGAACAGCGATAGTTTTGTGTCGATTGCAATATTCTTTGTAAGGTCTTTGGCAAAACCAATACTCAAATAGGCACCTAGCTGATACCTTACTTTTTCACCTAGATTGATAATATTTCCATTAGCATCTCTATCTGCCGCTTTATTTCCAAAAGCTCCTCTATTTGCTAGTGTTTGATCGTTAATAATGGTGATAATACCTTTTGTAGGAGTTGCAGTCACGTAGAAACCTTCAAACGGCCGGTATTCAATCGCCACAGATGGTGAGAAATATCCTGGTGCCATGAAGCTGGAACTAAAGTGACCATCCGTTCCTAAATAAGCGTGTGTGAATTGAGTTAAAAATCCAAATGTCCCAACAAGTGACCAATTTTTAGCGAACTTCCAACCTGCTTTTGTTTGCATATCGATGATATCATCAGTTTTAGCCACTGATCCATCCTTAAAGATCACGTTCATACCTAAGGCAAAATTGTAGGAATTGTCCCAATAGAACTTTTTGGTTTCGTACTTGAATTTTACACGAACCAAACCATTTAGAGAAAGGGAGTTGTCACCACCCGCAGACCAATTCATGTAAGCGGATTGCGTGGTTGTTAGAGAACCAAACACATTATACTTCCAAAATTTTAGTGAATCTGGTTTTTCGACTTTTTCTTTTTTCTTGTCGCCAATTTTCACATTTTCTTGTGCAAACGAAAGATTTAGAAGAGTTAGAAGGGTGATGGTGAGTAAAATCCTAGTTTTCATCGGCTTAATTTTAAATTTTGCCGCGAAATTAACAATTTATTTGGAGTACACAGGAATTTATTTCATCAAAAGACTTTCAAAGGTCTTGTTGTAGGCTACTTCCATCCTACCGTCTTGGTTGTCAAAAATAAAATAAACTGCCAAGTTAAGTTCTGGATGCGCCTTAACAAACTCCATTGACTTATCAACTCCAAGAACCATAAAAAGAGTTGCATAAGCATCTGCAAAAGCACATTCTTCTGTAACAACTGTTGCACTTAACATGGAATGTTGCACCGGGTAACCTGTTTTTGGATTGATTGTGTGTGAATATTTGACACCATTTTTCTCGTAAAACTTTCTATAGTTTCCAGACGTTGCTAGAGATCTTCCTTCTAGTTTTATATAGGACATTTCCTCACGCTCTTCTGTTTCATTTGGTTCCTCGATAGCGATGACCCAAGGATTACCATCCAATTTCTCACCAGCTACTCTCACCTCTCCTCCTATTTCAACATAAAAGCTTTTCCCTCCTTTTGAAATCAAATAATCATAAATTATGTCCACCGCATATCCTTGTGCAATAGCATTAAAATCCAGTCGAAATCCTGGCGTAATTTTGTTTAGAGATTTCAAGTTCTCTTTCGAGTATGAAAAATGATGTCCATTTTCAAGACTAAGCAGGCTTCTAAGACTATCAATAGTGATGGAATCCGGAATATTATTGTGATCTTTTTTAAAGAAACTCCATGCATCTACTAAAGGTAAAATCGAAGGATCAAAATAGCCATTTGAGATTTTAAAAACCTGATTCGACTTAAATAAGCAGTTTTCAAAGAATCGATTGTCACTTTCATAATTCAGTTGTCCATTCACCAAATCATTAAACTTTGAAATAAATGAGGAATCTTCGTAAGTAGACAATTCCATGTCAAATTCATGTAAAATCGAGTCAATTTCCTTTTTGTCAACATCGATTTCATCATTAATGATTAATGTATAAGTTGTCCCCTGTGTATTGCCGTAAAGCTCAATTTTAGCTTTCTGAAGCTCAGGAGCTGGCTTATTGTATTTATTGGATTGGCAGGAAAATAATGCAAGTAGAATGCAGATAAGAAAATAGTTCTTCATCGTTTATTTCGTAAGTTTTTCTGCTGCAGATTCATTATTGTATTGGAATTCCGTGCAAGGCTGGTTATTCTTTAAATACGATGTTCCAAATTTCGTCTGAATTTTTTCATAAACGTCTCCTCTATCCCCTTGAACCACAATCCTTCTCGTTACATAACCGATCAGAACTCCTTGTGCATTTTTCTTTTCGAATTTTTCTTCCGTGACTCCTTGAGGGTATTCATCGGCAAGTTTATTGGCCGATTTCTTACTTAGATCTGCAGGAGTTGCATTTTTGATTGCATCGATATTGTTATTGGTATTTTCCAGTTTATCTTTTTCGTTTTCTTTATTCTTGTTTTTTCGTGCTGCAAGATCATCTTGATAATTCTTCACTTCTTTTGCACCATTAACAGAAAGGTTTTCTCCCTCTTGATTTTTTCTGTTTTTAGTATCCACAAGAACATCTACATCAATTTTCGTTTTTTCGTATCTATCCTTTTCCTTTTTTCTATCGGTAAACTCTTTGT
The DNA here is from genome assembly GCA_030427935.1 of Bacteroidia bacterium. Lineage (GTDB taxonomy): Bacteria > Bacteroidota > Bacteroidia > Flavobacteriales_D > Crocinitomicaceae > JAGQYP01. The sequence continues at coordinate 23,244 of JAUICI010000034.1, forward strand.
TATCTAAATCCGATTTATACGTCCCTACAACAAGAGTATTTTTCTCTCTATTCTTATCATCATCTTTCTGATTTTCTCGGATCAAAGTTTCTACATCTCGGATATCATTCTTTGCATCTGTGATATTGTCGTAATACCCATCGTTCATTTTCTTTTGCTCATTGTTTAGATTCTGATTGTAGGCAACAACTTCCATCTCATTATTTTGACGGTTTACATCAGCCTCATTCTCCCATTTCTTTGTATTAATCTTGTACTCGATAATGTCATTCTTAGTCTTGTCAAGCTTATTGTACTGATTATCCTCATCTGCTTTTTTCTTCTCTGCCAATCCATTATTGTAGGTCACAACTCTTTTCGTATTGTCTTGTCTAGGTACATCAGCATTCTTAAGATTATTAACAATTTCCAACTCCAATGAATTCAAATCATTTTTCTGATCATAATTCAATGCAATTTGATCGGCTTGTTTATCATTTCGATCTAATTCCAAATCATAATTATAAGTTGCTACTCTAATAGAGTTATCGTCTCTATTTAGATCTGCTTCTAATTTCCAGTCCTCCACATTCACTTTATGGTCATTGATTTCATTTCTCGTTTTAATCGCCCCATCATAGTTCAGCTTATCTCCTTGTCTTTGGTAGCGATTCAACTCAACATTGTAGGCTACAACATTCAGTTCATTGTTCAATCTTTCATCATCTGACTTTTCGAACTCTTTAACTCTAGCCTCAGTAAAATTCTCTAGTTTTCGATTTTCTTTGATGGCTATATTTTCATCATTGAAATTATCGTTCGCATTTTTATCTCGGATATTTGATCTGAAAGTCACCACCTCGTTGGTTGTTTTCAATCTATCGTCATTTGCTCCTTCTTCCGCCTTTTTCAAATCAGCTTCAACCTTTAGAATTTCATTCTTAGTCATGTGGTTTTTATCCACTTGATTATCGGTTCTCTGCTGATCCAGCATATTCTGTTTATGCTTCTGATTAGAAACAAGTGTATCCGCCTGCCATTTGGCATTTGCTTGAGATTCTGCAATCAATAACTGAAGATTTTCTTCATCCATGTTGACCTCTTTTCCCCAATCCGTCAATTGCACATTATCCGCATTAAGTCTTGCTAAGATTTCGTTGATTTGCGCAATTTTAGAAGTTGCATATGGATGTCCAGGTCTAAAGCTTACAACTCTATTGTAGAGCTCTAAAGCTTTATTATAATCTTCAGCTGTCATCTTTTTATCTGCAACGTCTAATATCTTTTGTATTTGAGCATCGTCCAGACCAGCTAGTTTATCCTTGATTAAGCGATCACATTCTAGGATCTTGTTATTAGGATATGCTTCATTCTTGATAGAAACAGCTCTTTGGTATTCTGTTCTCGCTTCTTTATAATTCTGTAATCTGAAATATTCATCTGCCTTAGCAATTGCATCTTTGTATTTTTGATCTCTTGCTGCTTTATCCGCTTCAGCTTTGGCTAGTTCTTCAAGGATTTGCATCAACTCCTTCACACGATTGTTTGGGTGAACTTCATCCGGTTTAATCTCAAGAGCGGACTGATAATTATTAATCGCAGACTCCCAGTTTCTAGCCGCAAAATCTTCATCTGCAGTTTTGATAAAGGCCGCATATTGCATATCCGTATTATCCGGATTTGCTTCCGCTATTCTTTGGTTTGCCAGTTCGATTTGAGATTTAGGATAAGCTTCTGCAGGTTTAACCTTTAATGCCTCTTCATAAATACGAATCGCTTCTTTGTAGTCTGCAGCTGAAAATTTACCATCTGCAGCTGTAATCAAATCCGAATATTTTTTATCCAGTTCAGCTTTATTGGCTTGGGAACTGATTAGGTTATTAATTTCATCAATCTTTTGTTTTGGGTAAGGCTCACCAGGTTTTAGAGCTAGCGCCGCTTCATATTTTTCCTTTGCAAAATCAAAATTGCTTATTCCGAAAGCTTGATCTCCTTTAGCAATAAGTTCCTTGAATTGCTTATCTATTTCACCTTGTTTTGCAAGGGCAGCCGCCTGTTGGTTTTTGATATCTTCTATTTCTTTCAGCTTTTGTTGAGGATATTCTTCCTGTGGTTTGAAAGTCAGTGCTCTTTTATAAAGTTCAATTGCTTTATCAAAGTTCTCTTCTCCAAAATATTTATCAGCGACTTTCAGGATCTTATTGTATTGCTCATCATTTTTAAGGACCTCTTCATTCTTCATTAGATCCGTAATCTTCTTAATTTGCTCTTGCGGGTAGTTTTCATTCTGTTTTACCGAAAGTGCTTCCTTGTATTTATTAATTGCATCCGAATAGTTTTGGTCTTGATACAATTTATCTGCATCGGCAATAATTTTATTGTACTTCTCCAATGTTTCTTTGTCTGCTTCTAGGTCCTTAAGAATCGTATTAATCTCCTGAATTTTATCAGTAGGATATGGTTCATTGGCCTTTAATGACAAAGCCTCATTGTATTTTGCTTTAGCCTCGTTGTATTGCTTTTCACCAAACAATTTATCGGCGTCTGCAATCGCTTTCTTGTACTGTTCTTCTTTCTCAGCCGCTTTCATTTGAGAAGCGAGCTTCTTATTAATCTCATCAATTCTTCCTTTTGGGTGAGCTGCATCAGGCTTTATTTTAAGAGCTGCCTCATATTTAGTTTTTGCTTCAGCATAAGTCCCGGCAACGAACAAATCATCCGCAATCTTGATCATTTTCTTATACTGTTCTTCTCTTTTTTGAGCTTCTTCCAACAAAGCCAATTTTTGTTCAATTAGATCCAATCTTTGCTTGGGATACTGCTCATCCTTTTTGATTCCTAGTGCATCCGTATATTTCGATTTAGCTTCATTGTATTTCTCGGCATCGAACAAGGCATCCGCCTCTTTAACCAAAGCTTGATATTGTCCTTCTAACTTGTTATTCTTTGCTTCTTCCAGTAATTTCTGATCGATCTCAGTTATTTTATCTGTAGGATAAGCTTCACCTGGCTTCAACTTAAGTGCCTCTTGATATTTTCCTTTTGCTTCATTCAGTTTATTTGAATTCAGCAAAGCATCTGCATCTGCGATTACTTTATTATAATTTTCTTCTAAGGCTTTTTGATCTTGAATTTCTTTTAATAACTTATCAATGATAGCTATTTGAGCCTCTGGTCTTTTTTCAGCAGGTTTCAACTTCAAAGCTTCTTGATACTTGGCTTTTGCTTCTTCATACTTTTTCGCATTGAA
>JAUICI010000233.1 GCA_030427935.1 Bacteroidia bacterium
AAAAATGCGTTCTTCGAATATGTAATTCATTCGAAATAGACCATTTTTCACTGATATTTAATTTATTGCCCATGAAAAACCAAACATCCGAATAGGTTTCTTTTTGTTGGGCGAATACTTCCAATGCATTGAAATGCAAAACCACTAATAGAAGTAGTTTTAAAATATGTTTCTTCATTTCAAAAACATTAGCTAATCCCGATAACACGGTCCACTTTTGACTGAATCATAATGCCTCCTCTGTCGCTCAGAAACTCCTCTAAATGCTGAACCAAATGGTCAGCGATTTCTTCCTGAACTATAGAGAAAATATAGCTTTTCCGTGAAGTTGGAATGAGTGCTTTCGATAAACGCTCTCCATGTTTCACACCTTTGCTTCGATCGATGTCAAATCCCGTGTATCCATGTACACCCTCTTCATCTAGAATTTCTAATAGTTCTTCCAGATAGATATTATCAATTGTGATTTCAATTTTATAATTATTCATTTTAAATGTTTTTAGTTAATGTTACCATACAAGTTCAATAAAGTAGTAGTAAAGTGGTATCCCAAGTGCAATGTTAAAGGTGAAGGTGATTCCCAAAGACATTGGTAATAAAATACTCATATTTGCTTTCGGAGCTGCTAGTCTCATCGCTGCGGGTACAGCTATATATGAGGCACTCGCTAGAAGTACTGTTTGCAGTAAGGCATCTCCCATGGAATAGTTTAAAACATAACAAAGGGCGATACTTAAAACAGCCATTACGGGAGGAAATCCAACACCGAAAAGAATTGCAAAGAAGGCATTGTCTTTCAATTCTTTTATTCTTCCAGCCGCAAGTAATCCCATGTCCAACATGTATAATGAAAGCATTCCCATGAAAATGGAATCCACAAAAGGACTTAACTCTTCCTTACCACCATGACCGATTACATAACCGATAATCATACTTCCAAGTAATAAGAAGACAGAACCATTAAAGAAAGCTTCTCTCAGGATATGAGCTAAACCACTTTTTGATTTTCCTATTTTGGGTTGGCCATTTTTTTCATTCATTCGTATTAAGATCAATCCGGCTATAATTGCAGGAGACTCCATTAAGGCCATTCCAGCTACCATATAGCCTCCAAAATCTGAACCTTTTGATTCGAGAAAAGAAGTAGCCGTTGCGAAAGTTACCGCGGAAATAGAACCGTAAGTGGCAGCAATTGCACCAGCATCTACAGGCTTAAATTTTAGTTTTAGGATTTTATAAACTAAAAAGGGCACTGTAAACGAACCGAGAACACATACAAGAATGACGGTTAAAACTTGAGGTGAAAAGCCACTATCAAATAAGTGTTCACCACCCTTTACACCGATATCGAATAATAAGTAGATTCCTAAAAATTTACCAATCTGACTTGGAATCTCTAAATCAGACTTTACGAAAACTGCAATCATTCCCATAAAGAAGAAAAGTACGGGTGCATGACTGAAGTTTTCAAGAATTGCTTGAAAATTCATTTTAAATATTTTTTGTGATAAATTGATTTTAGGGCTTTCAAATAGCCCAATTGACTTGCATTAATCTCTAAAAATGCAATTTCAATGTCGATTAGAATCGACTGTAGAATTTAGCAATCCAGTTTTAGTCTATGTAGTAGTAAATAGATCGGATAAATGGTCTTGCAAGTTCCAAGAACTTCATAATTATGACCATCAGCAAATATGCTATTTTGAAATAGGAAGTTAGCCTCATTGGATATGAAAAAATCATCCGAATCTCCATTTCCATCAAAACTAAAATCTGAGCTTTTTTCAGTAGTTTCAATTTCAAAATCGGACTCACAATCCGCCTCCTCACAAAATTCGCTAAGATTTTCTGCTCTCAAATAACCTGAGCTCGAAACGCTGAGGATAAGAAACACCGCAATTAAGCGATAGAATATGATGAAATTTTTCTTTTTCATCTTTCGATTTCACAAAATTAAACAAATATATTCTCCAAATGCAATGATTTCGCTTCTTATTTCTGTCATTTTTTCAGATGAAGCAAACCAAAAATGAATTTAAGACAGAAAATTCAGGTTGAAAAATGTCAAATTGACTTGAAAACGAGACTGGTACGCAGATTGAAGGAATTATCACAACAAGTAAAACAAGTATTAATTAAACTTTAAAGCAATGACAGTAGTGAAAAGAAATGGTGGTTTATTTCCATCCTTATTTCATAATTTTTTTGAGAATGAATGGCATCCAGGAACGGGTTTAACAACTGGATTTGCGAATCAACCAGCGGTGAATATCAAAGAAACTGAATTCGAGTTTCAAATTGAAATGGCGACTCCGGGAATTCGAAAGGAAGATATCCATATTCAAATTGAGAACGGTAACCTTGTAATCAGTGGATCTACTTCCAATGAAAGAAAAGATGAGAATGAGAATTATAAAAGAAGAGAGTTTTATAGCACTTCTTTCAAACAATCATTCGCATTAGGTGAAAATATCAACTTAAAAAAGATTGATGCGGATTATAAAGATGGAGTGGTAAAGATCATACTTCCAAAAGTAACTGAAGAAAGAAAGAACTTAATTCAAAAGATAAAATTAAAATAGGCAAGCGACAAGTAAGAAGTCATGAAAGCCTTTCCAATTGGGAGGGCTTTTGTGTTTCTACCTCCGAATGCAAGTTTTGAAAAGGAAAGTACCTCGGCTTAAGTATACTGTGGGGGATACGGCCATTTTAGGAAGTCTGCAAGATGAATCCGTAGAAATTTCGAATATTTTTCATCAAAAATCTGGCAATTAAACGTTTACTTCTTTTCTTTGTCAAAAGGAAAGAATTTAAAAACGCGCTTTGGCATTTTTCAAGAAATTTAGTGATACGAAGATCAACTTCAAGTTGACAATGGCATTTTTCTTTATTGCCTTTATCTCAATTTTGGTGATTGGATATTTGTCATATGTCAAAGGGAAGTCTTCGCTTAGAAAAGAATCTTTTAATCGTTTGACGGCCGTTAGAGAAATGAAGGCCACGCAGATTGAGGATTATTTTGGAGACATTTCCAATCAAATTCTGACCTTTTCAGAAGAGCATACCATTGTGGATGCCATGATTCATTTCAAGAATGGATACGACAGTCTTCTCATTCAACTGAATCCAAGTAAGATTGAAATGAAAACTCATTATGAGCGCTTGCACAAATATTATGAAAAAGAGTTTCTTCCTCGTTTAAATCACAATGCCAGTATCTCAGATAATGTAGACAATCATTTTCCAAAGTCAGAAGCTTCAGTAGTTTTACAGGATCTTTATATTTCTTATAATCCAAATCCTGTAGGGAAAAAGCATTATCAAAACCATGCATTTGACGATTCAAAATACACGAAAGTTCATCGAATTTATCATCCATTGATTCGATCTTTTCTGGAGAAATTTGAGTATTACGATATTTTTCTTGTAGATAATGAAACAGGTTGTATCATTTATTCGGTTTATAAAGAGGTTGATTTTGGAACTTCTCTTCTAAATGGACCACATGCGAATTCGAATATTGCCAAAGCTTTCAAAGCGTCAAGAGAAGTTAAGGACAAAGATTTTATCAAACTTGTCGATTTTGAAACTTATGATCCTTCTTATCATGCACCGGCAGCATTTATTGCAACCCCAATTTTTGACAAAGGGAAGAATATCGGAACGCTGATATTTCAAATGCCGATTCAGAAGATTAATGATATCATGACCAACCGACATGAATGGGCAGAAGTGGGTCTTGGAAAAAGTGGTGAAACCTATATTGTTGCTGAAGATTATACTCTGAGAAATCAATCTAGATTTTTTATTGAAGACAAGAAGAATTATTTCAAAATGATCGAGTCTATTGGCACTCCAAAAGAAACGATCAAAATGATTCAAACCTTCGAAAGTACGGTTGGACTGCAAAAAGTGGAAACCGTTGGAACAAAAGCAGCACTGGACGGTGAGACAGATACCAAGATTTTTAAGGATTATCGTGGAGTTGAGGTTTTATCGTCTTATAAACCACTTGAGATTGAGGGCATGAATTGGGTCATCATGAGTGAAATTGATACTGCTGAAGCTTTTGCTCATGTCTATGATTTAAGAAACAATATCATCATCACTTTTATCGGTTTGCTCATATCCATTGTTATCGCATCTTTCTTCATATCGAAAAGAATCACGAAA
>JAUICI010000234.1 GCA_030427935.1 Bacteroidia bacterium
AACTTTTGGATCAAAATAGATTAATGCTCGATCCGCGGCTTCCATTGAGTTCTCGTATAGTGGCAAAAAATCTTTCTTTAAGCTGGAAAATGTGTGTAGTTCCATGCAAGCGATTAAAGTTCTTTCAGGAAATTGTTCTTTTAATGCTTTTGTTGTTGCCTTGAGTTTTGAAGGGGAGTGAGCAAAGTCCTTGTAAAACACTGAGCTTTCATTTTCATGAACCAATTCCAATCTTTTTGAGGCGCCCTTAAAGGATTGCATATAGGTGTAAAATTCATCCTCAGAAATACCTAAATCCATGCAAATGAGTTTAGCGCCCTCCATATTTTGCAAATTGTGATTGCCAAATACATTCAGAGTATATTCCTTGCCTTCATTAAGGACAATCGTTTTTCCTTCCCTTAATTTATTCTCTGGAATTCCGTAGGGTAAAACCTGATCTAGGTCCTTTCGTGAACAATTTTCGCCCAATTCCTTTACTTTTTCATCGGTTGAATTGTAGAATAATTTACCATTCGCAACAATGCTATCAATGAAAATTTGAAATTGCTCAACATAGTTGTCAAAAGTTGGGAACACATTGATATGATCCCAAGCAATTCCGTTGATCAATCCAGTATTCGCTTTGTATAAATGAAATTTTGGTCTTCGGTCAATTGGAGAAGATAAGTACTCATCTCCTTCCAAAATGATGATGGGTGCATCGGATAGTTTTACCATGCAATCATAACCTTCTAGTTGAGCACCGACCATATAGTCATATTCTAAATTGGTTTGATTCAGTACATGCAAAACCATGGAGGTAATCGTCGTTTTTCCATGTGATCCACCGATTACAATTCGCTTTTTTTCTTTGCTCTGTTCATAGATGAATTCGGGATAGGAATATACTTTAACGCCAATCTCCTTTGCTCGCAATAACTCTGGGTTGTCAGGTCGAGCATGCATTCCGAGAATGATGGCATCTAATTCATTTGTAATCAATTCTGGATTCCACCCAATGGCTTTTGGAAGCAAACCTTCTCTTTCTAGCCGGCCTCTTGAAGGGTCAAATATTTCGTCGTCAGAACCAGTAACAACATATCCTTTTCGATTTAAAGCAATGGCTAAATTGTGCATGGCTGCACCCCCGATAGCGATAAAGTGAATTCTCATAATCTAAGTTTTCAGAAAGATGCGAATTATTCATTCCAAATATTTTTCGGTGAATTCTATTTCTTCACATATTTGATTTAATAATAGGACTAGATTAAAGACAAATTCTTAGTTTTAAGTCAAAATTAGCATATGACAATTTATCCCTTAAATACAGGTTATTTCAAATTAGATGGTGGCGCTATGTTTGGAGTCGTACCAAAATCATTATGGACGCGAACAAATCCAGCTGATGAGAACAATATGTGTTCTTGGGCCATGAGATCAATGCTGATTGAAGATGGTGATCGATTGATGTTGATCGATTGTGGAATAGGGGACAAACAGAGTGAGAAATTTTTTAGCTATTATTATTTGTTTGGAGAAGATAGTTTAATTCCAAATTTGAAGAAACTTGGATTTTCCCCGGATGACATTACAGATGTATTTCTTACTCATTTACATTTCGATCATTGCGGAGGTGCCGTAAAGTGGAATGCATCCAGAACAGGATTCGAATTGGTATTTAAAAATGCTACCTATTGGAGTACTGAGAAGCATTGGGACTGGGCTGTGCGACCAAATGCGAGGGAGAAAGCTTCCTTTTTGTCAGAAAATATAATGCCCATTGAAGAAAGTGGTCAGCTCAAATTCATAGAGCGAACAGGTGATTTTACAAAGAATGCATTTCCAAACATTGATGTGCTTTTTGTAGATGGACATACGGAGAGTCAGATGATTCCTCATATTCATTATAAAGGGAAAACCCTTGTTTTTATGGCTGATTTGCTGCCAAGTACAGGACATATTCCATTGCCCTATGTAATGGGTTATGATACCAGACCATTGCTCACTTTGGATGAAAAAGGCAAATTTTTAAATCGAGCAGCAGAAGAAGAGTTTGTGTTGTTTTTGGAGCATGACTCGGTCAATGAATTGTGCACACTTAAAAATACAGATAAAGGTGTGAGATTGGATAATACAATGAATTTTAAAGACCTATTTTAATCATTCTCAAAATAAATATTTATCTTTCTGAAACTAACTAATTACGCGTTTTATGGACAAATACATCATCGAACTACTTAAAGTAGAATCTACTGTGATCGTTCCTGGTTTAGGAGCTTTAATGAATGGAGCAACTGAAGGGACTTATATTTTCAACAAGTATTTAAAGATCAATGATCATAAGTTAGAAGAATACATTTCAAAAACCGATGGAGTTGATGCTCAGGAAGCCGCTAACAGTGTGGCAAAATTAGTTCGTGAAATCAATACGAAATTAGATAAGGGAGAAACTTACGATATTTTTGGATTAGGTAAGTTTTTTAAAGATGAGGATGGTTCGATTGATTTCGAATCAAAACCAGCAGGAACTGCAACTTCATCAAAAGTAGAAAAGAAGGAAGAACCTAAAAAGGAAACTCCGAAAGTGGAGCCAAAGGCTGAAGAACCTAAGAAAGAGACTCCAAAACCGAAGGTTGCGGATAAATCTCCGGATTTGAAGAAAGAGGCGGAGAAACCAAAGAATGTCATAACTCCAAAAGCTGAGGAGAAGTCGGTTACACCTGAAAAACCAGTTGAAAAACCGAAAACAGAAACACCTGTTAAACCCACAGCTAAACCTGAAACACCTAAAGAGAATAAAGAGGAACCAAAATCAGCTATCAAGAAACCTGCTGAAGAAAAGCCAAAAACTGCTGCTGCATCAGCTGTGAAATCGAAAGTGGAAACACCTGCAAAAGATGCAAAAGCAAATCCAGCGAAATCTGCAAAAGAGAAAGCGGCTGAAGATAAAATGAAGGCAGCCGAACTCAAAAAGAAAAAAGCAGATGACACAAAAGTAGCAAAGGCAAAGGCTGAGGAAGAAAAAAGAAAAAAAGCAGAAGCTCAGAAGAAGGCGAAGGAAGAGGCGAAAAAGAAAAAGCTTGAAGCAAAGCAAAAGAAGAGTGGTGCAAAAGCTAAAGAAGGAGACGGAGAGAAAAAAGGTGGAAATGGAAAGAAAATCTTACTCATTATCTTGATTGCTATCGTTCTGGGAGGTGGAGCATTTATTACCTTCAAATGGGATATGTTCAAGGATTTAATCGGAATGAATGACTCCAAAGAGGAGCCTAAAGAAGAAAAATCAAATGACTCCAAGAATGGAGAAGAAACGCATCAAGAGGAAGTAGATCATGCAAATGAGAATGTAACTCCTGAAGACACTTCAAACGTTGAGGAGAATGTGGAAGAAAATAATGACGAAGTTACAAATAACAATAATGAAGAAATCGTCAATGAAGATGTGAATGAAGAACCACCTGTTGTCAAGGAAGAACCTAAGGTTAATGCTGTGACTTCGGCCGGATCTTACCACATTATTGTTGGTGGATTTTCAGATAATGGGAATGCTGACAGACTAGTTGCAGAATTGCAGTCTAAAGGTTTTCCTGCTCAAAATTTAGGACAGTACAGTGGCTTGAGTTTGGTCTCGATCAAATCTTATGGAGACATGCAATCAGCAAAATCAGACTTGGGTAACTTCTCAGATTATAATGGCGCTTGGATCTTTAAGAAAAAGTAAATGAAGGAAATAAAATGCCGCGAATGTGGTAAATGGGTCGATGCTGACCTTGAAAACTGTGCAAATTGCAATGTTTCACTTCGGATTGAAGAAATCGAAAGAGAAGAGAAACGGTACAAATTATTCGAAGATGAAGCTCCGACTAAATTTGAACTATGGCTGGATTCATTAAAGAAAAGCAACAATCCCTTTAAATTAGCTCTTTACGGAATTTTAAGATTTTTTTACCTCGTTTACATGGCAATTGTGGGTTTTGTAGTTTGGTCAGTCTTTTGGTTTTCTGGTTAGCCTGAACACTTTCTCCTTTCTTATGTTTACTTATATATCTGAAAAATCAGTTTAGAAGAAAATTGTATTTTTGCACAAATTTTTAGTAATGATAGATACCAATTTTTATACTTTAAAAATTTCAAATATTACACGAGAAACAGAAGACACGGTCTCAATTTCTTTCGATGTACCGCAAGACCT
>JAUICI010000235.1 GCA_030427935.1 Bacteroidia bacterium
GGATGATTTCCAATGCAGCATTATCCAGTTCAGGTTCTGCATTTTTCAAGACTTTGGATTCTTTTACAGCTCCATTTTCAATTTGAAATTGAACATACACCATTCCTTCGAGTTTGTCTTTTTTTGCCTTTTCTGGATATTCAATATTATTGGAAATCCAATTGTGTAACTGCTGTGTTCCTTGAACAGAATAATTCACGTCAGTATTTGCTCCGTATACTCCAAAGGACGCAGAGAAGAGTATTAAAATGATTGCTTTTTTCATTGTTGTTGCTTTAAAGATTAATACTTCAAAAGTACAACTGTGAAAAGGCTATTTTGGGGTGAAAATTGCGAAAAGGGGGATTGATAATGAAAAATGAAAAATGAAGAATGAAAAATGAAAAATGTAGGATGAAGAATGTAGGATGAAGTCCCGATAGCTATCGGGAGAAGAATTGATTTAAGCTTCCATAGTCCCTTTTCGCTGACCTTAGCTGAGTCGAAAGATCTAATTATCCAAACATCCAAATATCCAAACATCCAAATATCCAACCATCCATTTAAAAAACAAAGCTAGCTCCAAAAGTAAAGTTTCTTCCGGCTCCGGAAATTCCGGAACTGTAAGTTCTATACCTTTGATTAGTTATGTTTTCTACTCCAACTGTGATATTCAACTTCTCCCAAAGTGTATACATTGCTCTGAAATTAAGGGTGTACCAAGATGGTGCGTAAGTGTTTCCATTTTCATCAAGTGCATAGATTTCAGTTTTACCTTGTTCAGATAAAGCCAATTTCTCATGTTTTCTTGCCCCTTGATAAGTCACGTTTAACTCAATTTTTAAGTCTTTGTAGACATAGGATACACGACCAACTCCGAAAATGGGTGCTGCATGTCTGGCTGCTGTTAATGTTCCGTCAAGATTCTTTTCCAGACCTTCTTGATAATTAAAGTCTGTCGATATTTCAAAACCTAAAGGCAATTTGAATTCCGCGCTGAACATAACGCCATAAACGTGTGAATAGGAAGCATTCTGTATGGCTTGAACCTGGCTTAGTTCTCCATCATACATGATACTATCCTGTCCATTTAATTGATAATTTCTTCTAACCATGGCATTGTTCAAAAAGGTGTAAAACCCTTCAACTTCAATCTTGGCGACATTTCCAAATATTTTTGATATACTAAGATCTGCATTGTAAGCATATTCAGCTTTTAGGTCGGGGTTTGGGACAACCACCACTCCAGGTTCAGAATCGAATATTTTCCCCATATCATCTACATTAGGAGCGCGATAAGCAGTTCCTAAAACGGTTCGAATGGCCCAGTTTTTATTTGGTTTAATAACAAAACCTAAACTCCCAGTTAATGCACCACCTTGGTTGTTGGCAGAGGTAAATGGGAGTGGATAGAAATCTTCATTATTACTGAAATCTGTATCCAAAATAAAATATCCATATCTCAATCCGGCTTGCATGGAAAATACCTTATTAAATCTGAATTCATCTGTAATATAAACGGCCGCAGAATGCCACATTGATTTTGGGTATCTGGCTGGTCCGATTTCCACATGATCACTCATGATATCTTCTATTGTTCCAGACGATTTTACTGTATTTAACACATATTCAAAACCATAATAAAGGGTGTTCTTTTCCCCTAGTCCTTTGTTAAAGTCCCAATTTGCTGAATATGCATCAACTCTTTCCAATTTGTTGTCTTTGAAATTGTCGTTGAAATCTCGAGAATGCCGGCTTTCCCCAAAAGTTTGCTGGGCAATTCTTAAAGTCATTTCATCATATACAACATTAGATCCTGAATGAGTGATACCAAGATTGTTCATCATCCATTTTTGTGGACCATAATACCATTCTGCATATCTCGGAAGTCCATTTTTCATGCGATTATGTCGATCGTATCGTCCATAATCAGAAGTTTCTGAGTAATGAAAACCGTATTCCAGATTCCAGTTTTCATTCGGTTGGTACCTTACTTTTTGCATGAAATTTATTTGAGAATAGGCCGATGGGTTTTGCATCAGTGGATTATCCTGATACACAACTACATCTTGTGTGTCTATTCTTTGGACATAATAGGGTTTTACATAATCTTCAGGACCGTTTTTACCTTGAATCAGATCATCAAAATCCCAGACACTCACACTGGTCACAAAAGCAAAGTTCTTCCAACCTACATTGATGTCGAAATGACCTGCTTTCTCAAAATTTGCAGTTGAAAATCGGCCAAGAGCTTTTCCTTTGATCAATGGTTTTTTCTTCTCTGCAGATAATTGAGGAGTTAAAGTTTTTACGCTCATCACACCTCCAATGGCATCAGAACCATAGATTACCGATCCCGGTCCAAAAAGAACCTCCATATTTTCCATGGCAAATGGATCCAAATTGATAATATTCTGGATATTTCCACTCCTGAAAATTGCAGTGTTCATTCGTACACCATCGACAGAATAAAGTAATCTGTTTGTAGCAAACCCCCTCATCATGGGGCTTCCACCGCCTTGCTGACTTTTCTGAATAAAAACCTTTCCGGAATTCCCTAAAAGATCCGCAGATGTCTGAGGGTTTTGGAAAAGATTGTCCTTTTGATTGATCCGGACTACTTCTTGTGGAATATTACTTGCATTTTGACGCCATCTAGTTGCAGAAACGACGATTTCATCGAGGTCAAAGTTAATGGGGTTCAAATAGATTTTGAAACTATCTTTTTCCAATTGAGGAAAAGAAGTTTCAATATGTAAGTATCCAGGGGCCTGAACATGTATCAAGCTAGAGGACTTTAGTGGGGCAATATCAACTTCCCCTTTTTTGTTTGTAACCAAAGACTTATTTGGCTTAAAACTAATTAAATAGACAAGGTCTAATTGTTTATGTGTTCTATTGTCGAACACAGTAACTACTTGGGAGAATGACAAAGAGGTCACCACCAAAGCAGTAACTAGAAATAATAGTTTCATTTGATTTTTATTTCGTAAAACATAAATGCAATGCACATCAAAAAATGTGCTAAACTCGAAGATTAAGCCTGAGGTGGCTCCAAATCCTGTTCGAGGATATATGTTTTAAGGTGAAATTGGTAGGTGAAATAATCTTGTTCTTCCGAATGAATACTTCCGAAATTGAGACAGAAATCTTCATGATAAAGGAGTTTTAGAATTCGGAAAAAAGACAATTTATTTTGGTTTCTTTCTGAGTTGCCACCTAAATAATCAGCCAATAATCGATCTAATTTCTTGTACAGGTTGGTTTCCTTATTATCCCACCAACAATAAAAGATGTAGCCGTTTTCAGTAGGTATTCTTTCTACAACGTCATACATCTCTCCTTGGTATCGGAACTCCTTACTGTGTTTCCATTCTAATTTCGTCTCGATTTCCTCTTCTGAAAATTCGAATCTTACGAGATCTTCACGGTCGACCTGATCAATGATTTGGTGTTTAACCTGACGCCTAATTTGTTTTTTTTGATACTGGAACCACAAGTTCAGCGCTATCAAAGGCATGAGTAGGGTAAGAAAAAGTGATATGCTGATTAATGTTGATTTCATAAAATAGTAAGGACACCAAAATTAATTATTTCGGTGTCCTTAAACAAAATTAAGTTTTCTTATCTTTTTTAATTGTGAAATTATAAGTCATTCCAATGACCACAGTTGGATGAAACTGAAATAAATCTGGAGTTATTTTAATCAGTTGATTCAAATAACCAATTTGGATATTTCCAGATTTTGAAAACTGATAACCAAAACCACCGTAAAGCCAGTTTCGGTCGAAATCCGGTTTTCCAAAATTCTTATTCATCCGAATCATGATTTCATTAAACGCTTTGAAAAAGAACTTTTTTGCAAAAGGAATTTTAAGCGTAAAACTATATCGGACCCGATTCGAGAAAAGATAACCGTCTTCTTGGTATTGATGAGCAGTATCCTCAGCAAACTGCTCATTGAATCTTTGTTCAAATCGGAGTCTGTGACTGAATTTTACAATACTCATCTTATGATGTAATTGAATCTGTTCCCAAACATTGTGCTCTTTCACCGGAAATGGTTTCATATAACTAGTGAAAGGATAAGTTTGCAAAAAGGAATAACCTATTGAGAAATCCACGGTTTTATTGAGCTTGTAATTTACCGCGGGTCTCACAAGTAATTGTTCCCAA
>JAUICI010000236.1 GCA_030427935.1 Bacteroidia bacterium
GCTATGGTTTGTTTGAATTCGAGGATGGAAAAGGTTATCGAAATCTATTCATTGATCGTTTGAATGGGAAAACAGATCGACCAGTGACGGTTTTTACCAATAAATTAAGTGGCCGGAAATTTTTAGAGAAGCTTTGTGCTGATGGTGAACTTTGTCAGAAGCTTTGTGGATTGTATAAAACCAATCAGGCTTGTTTTCAATATCAAATTAAAGAATGTCATGGTGCTTGCATTCAAGAGGAAAGTCCAATCGAATACAATGCAAGAGTGACAAGTGCCATCGAGTCACTAGTATTTGAGTCCAATAACTTCATAATCATTGGTAAAGGCAGATCTAAATACGAAAAAACATTTGTTCTGGTTGAAGATGGCGTTTACAGAGGTTATGGATTCTGTAATGGCCGAATTAAAGTTGAGGGCCCTTCAAACTTAATTCCTTATCTCATTTCAAAAGAGGATAACAAAGATGTGAATTCAATAATTCGCTCACACATAAGGGATAG
This sequence comes from Bacteroidia bacterium, assembly GCA_030427935.1. GTDB lineage: Bacteria > Bacteroidota > Bacteroidia > Flavobacteriales_D > Crocinitomicaceae > JAGQYP01. Next base: position 503 of record JAUICI010000236.1, read on the forward strand.
AAACACGAAAAATATCGTCTATTTCTGATTGAATAATAACTCTCCTAGAAGTAGTTGTTTCGAAAAAGATCGGTTTCCTTTTTGTAGGACTTGGAATACTCTTGCCCCAATCCTCTAGTAAATTTTGCTCCGTAAAAACCAAGCGCTAAAAAACATAGTAATGCAATCATGGTATTAATTTTTAGTTTGTTTAAATTGTTTGTTATCCTCTGTTACGGAGCCTTTTTAAAAATGTTATCCTTTTTCTATTAAAACGTCCTTTATTCTCTTAATGTTGTCTGCAAGAAAGGTTACAAATAGTAAAGTGTAGCTATTTTAGATTCTTGTGTTATTTTTGTTAAATGAACGGGGGAAAAGATTCAGAAAAAGTTGGATTGAAGTCTTGGCAGCTAAAATTGCACACCATAATCTTTGAAGCAGACACCAAATCTGGGAAGCTCTTTGATGTCGTTTTACTATGGGCCATCTTGATTAGTGTCATACTCGTCATGGCTGAATCTGTTAAAGAACTTCGAATCGGTTATGAAGATCTATTTCATTATTCTGAATGGTTTTTTACAGTATTGTTTACCATCGAATACATTCTAAGGATTGTAAGTACAAAACGACCTTTAAAGTACGTCTTCTCCTTTTATGGAATCATTGATCTTTTATCCTTATTGCCTACTTATTTAGCATTATTCTTTATTGATACAAGAAGTTTAAGAGTGATTCGATCTTTGAGATTATTACGGGTTTTCAGAGTACTGAAATTAGCAAGATTTGTAAAGGAATCAGATTTGATCGTTGATGCCTTAAAAAATAGTCGCTATCGAATTACGGTATTTTTATTCGGTGTTTTAGCGGTTACTAGTATCATGGGAACAGTCATGTATTTGGTAGAGACTCCAGAAGCCGGGTTTACTAGTATTCCTAGAAGTATTTATTGGGCCATAGTGACATTGACCACAGTTGGTTTCGGTGATATTGCACCTCAAAGTGAGCTAGGACAATTTATAGCTTCCATTGTAATGGTTTTGGGTTATGCAATTATTGCCATTCCAACGGGTATCATCACAGGTGAAGTAATTAAAAATGCAGATAAATCACCTACCAATACTCAAGTCTGCATTAATTGTCATCTCGATAAGCACGATGACGACGCCAAGTATTGTAAAAATTGTGGCGAAAAGCTTTAATCAAAAGAAGTCCCAAATTGAATTGAGACTTCAATTCCCTATTACTTTTTTAGTAGATCGCGAATCTCAGTAAGTAATTCTTGGTCTTTTGTGGGTGCTGGAGGTGCGGCTGGTTGCTCTTTTTTCATTTTTTTGTAAACCTTAATCACAAAGAATAGGGCTATGGCTACAAAAAGGAATTCAATAAAAACGGTTAATAAAGTCCCATAAGAAATGGTTGCCCCTTTACCGAGATTAATGCTTAATGAATGAAAATTTGGTTTCCCTGCTATTCTTGCAATGATCGGCATGAAAACACCATTCACAATCGTGTCGATAATTGGCTTGAAAGCTAATGCCATAATAAAAGCGACAGCGGTTTCAATTACATTGGTTTTGAAAGCAAAAGCTTTAAATTCTTGAATTAAATTTTTCATCTTTTTTTAGTCCAAAATAAGAGCTCTTTCGAATCAAGAGTCTCTGTTCCTCTGATATTTATTCATACATTTTTGTTTAAATAATCGAGAAATGCCATCAAATAATCAGTTTATATTGATTTTTTGAATTTCCTTTTTTGCCATTTAAGCATAATGACCTAGTTTCGCAATTGATGGACATTCGACGAATATTATTGAGTTTCTTTTTGCTTTTGGCAAGTTTTGGGTTTACGAAAAGTGAACTGGATAGCTTGACCAATATTTGGAACAACCCGAATGAGGCGGATACCAACCGTATCAAAGCCATGCGTCTAATTATATGGAATAATTACATGTATGATCAGCCAGATACGGCCATAGTCCTTTCTAAAAAGATTTTGGAATTAGCTGAAAAAATCGACCATCAAGTTTATATCGGAAATGCCTATTCCATGATTGGTGTAGGGATGTCACTCCAAGGAAATTTTTTCGAATCCAACGAACAATTCTTTAAAGCAAAAGAAATTTTTGAAAGAGAAGATTACAAAAGAGGATTAGCTGCTCAATATTTAAATCTTGGTGTCAACTTTAAAGCTTTTGGAGATTACCCAAGAAGTGTGGAATACTTTCTGAAAGCAGGTAAGATGAGCAAAGAATTGGGAGATGATCAAGGTGTTGCCAATTCGCAAAATAATGTAGCTACTGTATACATGACTCAAGGCGATTATGAAAGGGCGCTGACCATGTTTGAGGCTGCTCGGATTTCATTCAAAAACTTGGGAGATGAGCGTGGTGTTGCAATGGCGATTACCAATATAGCTATGACTTATCATCATATGGGACAATATGAACAAGCGGAGATCAAATACAGAGAATCCATTACGATTTCTTTAGCGAATGAATTCAAATATGAGATTGCACAGGCTTATGTCGGTTATGGTGAGGTATTGATGGATATGGGCCAGATGGATTTAGCTTTGGATTACATGAAAGGAGCTTTGGAATTGAATCTCGAACTGCAATCACAGGAAGATGTTGCTCTGATTTATCTGAATATGGCGGAATTGTACAATAAAAGAAGCTTGTATAAAAAAGCAATTGAAAAAGGACAAGAGGCTTTGGCTATTTCCAATTCGATTGGACTAGAATATATTTCTGCTCAGGTTTATTTTAGAATGTATGAGGCCTATAAAGGCATGAATCAAAATGCACCTGCACTCGAGATGCATGAAAAGTATTTGAAGTCGAAAAACTATTTGGATTCTATTGAGAACAAAGAAGAAGTGAATCGAATTCGAATTGAAGATCAATACAAGAAGAAAGCTGAAATTGACAGTTTACGTCGAATAGATGAGAAGAAAATTCAAGATGAGCAATTAGCACGAGCTGAAACTGATAAACAGAACCAAAAGATTGTTACCTATGCTTTATTAGCCGTATTAGGTTTGGCCTTATTATTTGGAGGCTTTGTTTACAATCGATTTCAGCATTCGAAGAAACAAAATACGATCATTAGTCAGCAGAAGGAAGAGGTGGCACATGCTTACTTGGAAGTTGAGCAGAAAAATCGAGAAATAACAGACTCAATTACCTATGCAAAACGCATTCAATCTGCCATTTTACCTCCAGAACATTTGGTCCAAAACTATTTGACGAGTTCTTTTATTCTTTACAAACCCAAAGATATTGTTGCAGGTGATTTTTACTGGATGGAACCATTAGAAGATCGGGTTTTATTTGCTGCAGCTGACTGCACTGGACATGGTGTTCCTGGAGCCATGGTTTCTGTTGTTTGTAATAATGCACTCAATCGTGCGGTAAGAGAATATGGATTGCGAAAGCCAGGGGAAATCTTGGATAAAACGAGAGAAATCGTCATCCGAGAATTCGAACATCGAAAAGCAGAAGAAAATTTACAAAATAATACGGCTGCAAACTATTCCGATTTGGTGATCAAAGATGGAATGGATATCGCGTTGGTGAGTTTGGAACAAGAGCAAGAGGGAGAAGGTTCAGTTGTTGTTTCTCACCCCTCGAAACTCACCTATTCTGGGGCTCATAATCC
>JAUICI010000237.1 GCA_030427935.1 Bacteroidia bacterium
AAACTTAATCTATTCTACATTCCTTGACAAATATCAGAGTAAGATATGATAAATTATTCCACTTCGAAGCCAATTACACAGACGTCATCGATTTGCTCCAAATTGCCTTTCCATTTAGTAAAAAACGATTTCAATTCTTTTTCCTGTTTCGCTATTTCTAGACTTTGAATTGAGAGAAGAAATTCCTGAAATCGATTGGCTTTCATCTTTTTTCCTTTCTCACCTCCAAACTGATCTGCATAGCCATCTGTAAACAAATAAATTCGATCTCCCTTTTCTAATTCTAAATCAATAGCTTCGAACTTTTGAGGATTATCGACTTTCCCAATGGGCTGTTTGGTTCCCTTGTGAGATTCCACCTTATCCGAACCTTTTCTGATTATCCAAAGGGGGTTATTCGCACCTGAAAATTGCAAACTCATTTTACCATCTCCCTTTTTTTCGATTTTAACCAGTGATAAATCCATACCATCTTTAACCTCATCCTCTGATTTTTCGAACTCTTTCACAACAATCTCCCGAGTCTTATCGAGCAATTCTCCTGTATGTTGAATCCCAAACTCATTCACAGATCGATTCAAACCATTATTACAGATTACACTAACCATGGCTCCTGGTACTCCGTGGCCAGTACAATCACAAGCTGCAAAAAAGAATCGATCTGCCGATAATTCATTAATCCAGTAAAAATCACCCGCCACAATATCTTTGGGTTCATATAAAACAAAACCCGCTTTCAGTACTTTTTCTACCTGATTGGAAGGTGGAAGAATGGCTTTTTGAATTCGCTTAGCATAATTAATCGAATCGATAATCTCCTTGTTCTTTTCTTCGACTATTTTGTGTTGAAGATCCACATTGGCTTTTTCGATTTGCAACTGCCCATGAAGAATATTTCTCCTTCTATAGACATGAGCAATAATCAAGATAACCAAGAGAATGAATCCCATGGCATACAAAAGATAAACTCTTGTTGAAGAAATGGACTGAATGATATCTTTCCTCGGTAGCACTGTCGCAGCATATAAGCTGATTCCATTTAATCTGTAAGCACTAAAATTGACGACATAAGCCTCCCCTTCTACCTCAATCATGTAATTTTTAAGCTTCTTTCCACTCTTTTCAAAACTTTCAAAAGCAACACTTAAAACTGGGAATTCAGAATCTTTGACATTCCCTATATTTTTCATCTGAAGGGTATCCATTAATTCTTTGTAAAGATTAGGAAGACCAACAAGTTCTCCCTGCTCCAAAACAACAAATGCAAAACCATGTTCGCCGACTTTAATTTCACTTGTTCTATTGGACAAATCGGTTAAGGTAACATCGAATGAAATCACTCGAGTAACGGAGTCTTTTGGGTTCAGTTTTTTCGAAACAGTAATGCCTGTAATGTCGGTTACAGCACCAATATCATAATCATAAGGGGGCGTCCAGACAATTGTGTCTGAATTCAAGCTATTTTTAAACCACTTTTTTTCTCTTGGATCATAATTTATTGAATCTTTAAGATTCTCCTGTTTTAGGCTAATTTCAGTTCCATTGATCTGCCATATAAGACTTTCCGTTTTTTGCTCTTTGCGGAAAATTTGTGAAGAAAACCAAGTTCTATTTTTAAGTTGAGAAGCATACATGTGATTCCCATGCTCATCCGAAATAAAACATCCTGATATCAGTGGATTCGATTGTATTGTAGAAAAGAAATGTCGAACCAATTCTTTGGAGCTGATACCATCAAACTCTCCTCTTGAAAGTCGAAACCATTCTTCTTGTAATTTATTTTCAATGGGGAGGAAAAAATTATCCAGCTCTCGATGAACCAATTTACTTTTTTCACTTAAAATCTCATCTGAAGTGTCTTCAATCGAATTATCTAACCTGAAATAAATAATGCCAAGAGCAAGTAAAATTGCCACCAATAATGAATAAATCATTGCGGCTTCTAGATGTATTTTACCCTTGATTTTCAATGGTTGAGTTTTTCAGAAGTAAAAATAACAAAAAAGGAGACCCTAGAGTCTCCCTTTAAATTTTATCTAAAATCCGAATTTTATCTGACCACCACCTTTCGAGTAATCATTTTATTATCCGATTTCAATCTGAAAAAATAAGTTCCCTGACCATAAGCCGAAAGATCTATTTGCTCCAATGATTTATTTAATTCTCTTTTGAATAAAGTTTTTCCAAGTAGATCAACTACCGTTAATTCGATTCCTCCGCCTTTCAGGTCAGAAGCTATATTCACCACATTCTGAGTGGGGTTTGGATAAAGTAGAATGGAGCCTAATTCAAATTCATCAACACCAACCGTAGAAAGATCTACAGATTGAATTGAAGAATCTTCGAAACATTGGTTATAGGCTTTTAAATGAACTGTATACATACCATTTGCTGCATATGTATGAGTTGTATTGGTATCCATACTCGTATTCATGTCTCCAAAATCCCATAAATAAGTATCCGCATTCATCGATGTATTCGTAAAATCTACTTGTAGCCCAGTATAGGAGAAAGTAAAATCTGCCTGCACCGAATCAATAACAAAAATCTGCTTCGTAACTTGAAGCGGACATTTCCCTACATTGTCATTGTAAAAATAGATGGTGTCGTTCATTGTCATATCCACAACGCCAGCACTCATAATTGGCTCACAATGAATTTTCATTTCTGCCCCAGTCACATTCCCATCAAATTCCCATCCTAAATAAAGTGAATCGTTACTGGACATTCTATTCCATAGGGAGTCATATGTGATTGGTGTATTATTCAAGACTTGAACACATGCATTTAACCCTCTACAAATCGAATCAGAAACCATAAAATCATTTGAAAACTCGGTCTTGAATATCGGAAAGAACAAATGATCAAAATCATAAGCAGCACCATAAGCTAAGTAATTCACCAAACCACTATTTGCCGGCACATCCACATCTTCATAAAAGGCGTAGGATAAATCTTCCATTTGACCATCGTCATTGGACAAAAAGTAAATGGAGTCATTTGTATAAGTTCTAACATCCAAGAAAAATCCATTCCCTCCTACTACTGGGTTAGAATCAAAATCGAAAGTTGCATAATTCGCAGTAGTCGTTCCCGGAGTTTGCTCGGTCACAAAAATCGTATCCACGGCTAATAAAGCTCCTGGAGTTGAATCAGCCAATGCCTCATATATTCGCCCTACCACGGGCATGGAAGTAGCAGCTGCTTCCGGACTCCAATAATAAATGATCTGAAATCCATCAATTCTCATGGGTTGAGGAGCCGTAAAATATTGCCCCGCCTCGGAAAAAGAAGGCGAACCTGCGGAGGCTCCATAATAGGGTCCATTCCACCAAACAAAGGCGTCTACTTTGTCAATAGCCAAATAAGCATTGGCCATATATCCACAAGAGTCTCCTATCGCCTTTTGGGTATTATGATTGGTGTATTCCACTCTAAAATTTGAGCTTGGATTTGATTTTTGAGGTAAGTTTTGTGCTGAAATTCCAAATGTGATCAGAATTCCACTTAAAGAGAGTAATAGTTTATTCATAGTTATGGGTTTTAGCTATTTAATTTAGTGTTTTTTTTATGGCGGTCAAAATCCCTTTGGGTTTTCTTATCCAGATTCTTCTTTAAAGACGCTTCTAAGTCTATATTGGTTTGGTTCGCAAGACATAAGAGTACAAAAAGGACATCAGCCATTTCATCTCCCAAATCTTTTTCCTTATCTGATTCTTTCTCCGATTGCTCTCCATAACGACGCGCAATAATTCGCGCTACTTCACCAACTTCTTCGGTCAACATGGCCATATTGGTCAATTCATTGAAATAACGTACTCCAAATTCCTGAATCCAGTCGTCTACTGCTTTTTGAGCTTCGTTTATTGTCATGAGATTTTAGATTTTAGATAAAGCTAAATAAAAAAGTTCGTCTCTCATTCTGGTAAAAGACAAAAATCTATTTTTGAAGTGTATTGTGGGTTTTTAACCTCAAAGACTCAACTTCGCAGAGTATTCTAAGACTAAAACAACTTTTTACATACTTAATTTAACATAAGCTTCATTTCTTTTCTGAACTGCAAAAACTCGAGCTACGATTTTACAAGCAACTGCATTTAAAACTGACAACTTATG
>JAUICI010000035.1 GCA_030427935.1 Bacteroidia bacterium
CAATGGGATGGGATGGATTTAAGTGATGGTCAAGCAACACCTCCAGATCCTTCAGGAGCAGTTGGACCCAATCACTACTTCGAAATGGTGAATGTGAAGTATGAGATTTTCGACCGAAGCGGAAACAGTTTGGTTGGACCAAATTCTCTTGGATCGATTTGGAATTCCTTGATTGGAACCAATGTGAATGATGGAGACCCAATTGTTATGTATGATCATTATGTGGATCGTTGGTTTGTTTCTCAATTTAGAACTTCAAATAATGCCTTATTGGTTGGTGTATCCCAAACTTCGGACCCAACAGGTTCTTACTATCTTTATGAATTTCCACTTGGATCTTCTTTCCCAGATTATCCGAAATATTCGATTTGGACAGATGGGTACTACATTACGGCTAACAAGTCTGGGGACCAATGTTATGCTTTGGAAAGAGATAAGATGATTGCAGGTGATCCTGCAGCTCAAATTGTTGGTTTTACAATTCCACAAATAGCGACAACAGGTTTTTTCTCTGCATTACCAACGCACGCTGCAAAAACATTACCTCCTTTAGGAACTCCTTGTTACTTATTCTATTTCCAAGATGATGCATGGGGTGGAGTTACTTCTGATCATGTGAAAGTATGGGAAGTAGATGTGGACTGGACGAATACGGCAAATTCTACAATTTCGGCTCCAACACAAATTCCTGTGTCTGCTTTTGATTCAGAATTCAATCAGTTTTGGAATGATATTGAACAACCGGGAACAAATTCTAAGTTAGATGGAATTCCTGGGGCTTTCATGTATCCAGCCTCTTTTATGCAATTTCCGGGGTACAATACTGTGGTGCTAAATCATACAGTTGACATTAATGGAAATGATCATGCAGGAATTAGATGGTATGAATTCCGTGAAACTGGAGGAGTATGGACCTTACATCAAGAAGGAACTTATGCTCCTGACAACCAAAATAGATGGAACGGTTCGATTTGCATGGACGAACAAGGAAATATTGGATTGGCTTATTCGGTATCGGGAAGTACTGTTTTCCCTTCATTAAGGTATACGGGTAGATTGTCCTCCGACCCTGCAGGGCAAATGACTGTTGCAGAAACCAATGTTTTTACAGGAACTTCGGTTCAAACCAATACAAATCGATTTGGAGATTATGCACATATGTCACTCGATCCAACAGATTTTAAAACGTTTTGGTACGTTGGTGAATACATTTCTTCAGGATGGAAAACGGGGATTTTCTCCTTTAAATTAGCTTCTGATTATGATGATGATATTGGGGTTTCGGCATTGATAAATCCGGTAGATGGAACACTTTCTGCGACTGAGAACATTGAAGTTTCCATTACAAATTATGGTACACAAGACCAATCAAACTTTCCTGTTTCTTTCCAAATTGATGGAGGTACTCCGGTTACGGAAACTTATACAGGAACCTTAACCGCTGGAACAAGTGCAAATTACACCTTTACGGCTACAGCTGATTTGTCGGTTCAAGGTCCATACGAGATCAAGTCGTATACAGGTTTAGCAGGAGATCAGGAGAATAACAACGATACAACAGTTGTAACCGTTACCCATTTATATGCCGATGATATTGGTGTTACTGCAATAACAGCTCCGGCTTCAAGCTCGATGTTAGGTGTAGAAACGATTACGATTATGATCGAAAATTTTGGAACTTCAAGCCAAAGTAATTTTGATGTGGCTTATGTAGTGGATGGAGGAACGCCAGTTGTTGAAACAGTTACGGCTACTGTTGCGGCAGGTGGAACGTATTCATACGATTTCACATCAACCTACGATTTCTCTGTGGTTGGGACTTATGATGTAGTGGCTTACACTTCATTAAGCGGTGATCAACAAAATTCAAATGATACCACGCAAACTCAGATTGATAAGACGTTTTGTCAACCAATATCCAACTGTAATTTCGGTGATGGATTTAGTTTATTCCAATTAGGAACGATTAATAATTCAACTGGATGTTCGAATAATGGATATGGTGATTACACCAACCTTTCAACTGATTTGGCTAGAGGAACTTCACATGATTTAACAGTTCAATCGGATTGGTCACAACAACAAGCTTCAGTTTGGATTGATTTTAACGACAACTTTGTTTTTGAAGCTTCGGAAAGGGTAGTTACCAATCATAATTTTGGAACAGGAGTATCGACAACTTCCATGGCAATTCCGGGTACGGCAACTCTGGGTCAGCATATGCTAAGAGCCAGAACAAATTGGCAAAATTCGATTGATGATCCATGTGTAACGGTAAACTATGGTGAAACAGAAGATTATACAGTAAACATCATTGACGGCGCAGTAGGATTAGAAGAGAATATCAAAGAAGTAAGTCTCTCAGTTGCAAGAATCGACCAAAACAATTTTCAGTTGATAATCAATGGGGTTTCTGATGAGGTTGAAATCGAAATAGTCAATTCTCTTGGTCAATTGGTATACGCTTCCGGAAAACTGAATATCGGAAATCAGTACACACATCCAATCAATCTAGCAGAAAAAGCAGAAGGGATGTATTTGATCAAGGTATTCAATAAGGATATTAGAAAGGTACAGAAGATTGTTAAAGACTAGAAATTAGATTTACAATACTTTAAGAGCCATCTTTCGAGGTGGCTTTTTTTGTTAGAGTTTAACCATATTGGGAATGATATTGTCACTGCAGATATAAATCACAATATCTGGTTTATAATATTCAATTATATGAGGGTTGAGCTGATATTTCCAATTGTCCCAAATGAACAAAGATTCTTTGAAATTAGTAGCTAGTCTTTCCTGTATGAAGTTTGTGAAAGAGTCTCTGATGATTAACACCTTTTTGTCACTCGCTTTTTTCCACTTGCTTTCATAATGAAATTCATAAAATTCGGGGTAGGGGAAGTTAGGATCTGCTGGAAAACCAAATGCCTCCAACTCCTGATATAAGGAGTCAAATGGCACCTCTTTTTCTAATTCTTCTTCGAAATCATGGCTTGGAATATTGTTTCTAAGGTTTCCATTGGCTCCATAATCTATTCTTTTTAAAGCATTCATTAAACTCAGTTGATGACCATTTTCATTCAAAACTTTGACCATTTCATTATATGTAATCGAAGCACCCAGAGGTGTCCAGTGTGTGTCAGCTTTGTAAAAGACCTTCCCTTTTCTTTTTCCTTCAAGCATGACTTCTTTTAAGTAATACACGTGATTGAAATTATCGTTTAGCATAATCAGATCACCAACGGAAGGATATTGATTTAGCTTGAGGTTCCACGGTAATTTCTCAAAATAGATGTCGGATTTACTAGGAATGATAAACCAGTAGGCTTCAATGTTTTTTTCTTTAAAATAATTTAACCTGTTCAACCATTCTTCTTCCAATCTGATTCTTTGAAGAAGATTGAGGTAATCTTTTCCAATCGTAAACCTTGCAGTTCCTGCAGAAAACACAAAATTGTCTTCACCTAAATAAGCTTCCGAATTGATCGAAACATTAAATAGTTCCTTTTTTAATTTTGACATGATATTAACAGCTAGTGGCTTAAAGCTGAATTGATCATTATAATAGGCTTCATAATGCTCGGGAAAGGCATCAAGTTTGTTGATGTCAAAAACAACTGAATCCACGGTTGCTCTGTTCTCATCTTCACTTTCAAACTCCCAAAGTTCGAATACTTGATTTACTGTTGGGAGAATCAGAAAAACTGAAAACAAAAGGGGCAATATGTACTTTCCTATCTTCACTTAAAAACGGAAATAGATAAAGGGATTATAAGTTGTTGTCGCTAGAACAATACAGGTATAGAAAAATAGAGCCATAAAGAAAACTGTGGATAAAGTATAGGGAATGAATTGAACTGAAATTGTTTTACCTATTTGATTCAATTTGGCTTCGATTATTCGCTCAAGTATTGGTGTGCACATTAAAATGGCAATGAAAAAAATGGTAATGGAATAAGGATTTAAATAAACAAGTGATTTCCCTATTCCTCCTGAAAATGAGAATAGCTGACCAATTAATAAAAAGGCATCTTCTACATGCTCGATTCGGAAAAATACCCAGCCAATAATAACCACCAGCATCGTATAGAACCAAGAAAAAATGCTTGGAATTCTTTTAAGAAATTTACCAAAGCCAATGCGCTCAATGATTAAGAATAGGCCATGAAACAATCCCCAAACCACAAAGCTCCAGGTTGAACCATGCCAGAACCCTGTTAAAGCAAAGACTATAAACAGATTTAGATAAGTTCTCCTGATTCCGAGTCGATTCCCTCCAAGGGGAATGTAAAGGTAATCCTTGAACCAGTTAGACAAGGAAATATGCCATCTTCTCCAAAATTCTTGAATGCTTTTTGAGATATAAGGGAAATTGAAGTTTTCTAAAATTCTAAACCCAAAAATCCTTCCCAAACCAATCGCCATGTCAGAATAGCCACTAAAATCAAAGAAAATTTGCAAAGTATAAGCGCCTATTCCAAGCCAAGCTTCATCCATGGAGAGAGAAGCAACCCCTTTGGAAAATATGTCATCAGCGATTTCAGCACAAGTGTTTGCGATGACCACTTTCTTAAAAAGCCCATAAATGAATCTCTTGATTCCAGAATTGATTAAGTCAAAGTCCACGACTCTTTTCCTAATTTGTCCAATAATGTCGTGGTATCTTACAATTGGACCTGCAATTAACTGAGGAAACAGGCTTACATATAAAGCAGATTCCACAAATCTAATTTTATGTCGATTCTCGGAACGATAGATATCCCATAACATGGACATTTGTTGAAAAGTGAAGAAGGAGATGCCGAGAGGCAAATTAATCTTTACATTATTAATTTTCGTGAGTCCAATTTCAATCAATAGAAGATTTATATTGTCAATGAAGAAGTTGAGATATTTAAAAATGATTAAAACACATAGATTAATCGAAATACCTAAAACTAACCAAAGCCTCTTCCCTACCTTGTTTATTTGGATGGAAATCAACCAGTTAACTACTATGGAAATTAGAAGAACCAGGGTATAACTAAAGCCACCCCATGCGTAAAATACCAAACTAAAAACAAGCAATACAATATTTCGAAAATGGTTTGGTACAAGAAGATACACCAAAAGTAAAATGGGTAGAAAGTTAAATACAAATACGAGGCTACTAAAGAGCATATATTGGATTATGCGGTTAAGTATGAATACGCAAATTTGGGAATAAAATTAGTTGAACTATGCGAATAATAGAAGTTGGCTGTTAAATAATATTTTAGGATATAGTTAAACCTACTTTTTTCCTTGCTAATTTTAAATTTCTCTGTATTTTCGTTCACTAGCAATTTCTAAGGCTAAATGGGATTAAAAGACGTCGGACAAAAAGTCAAGAATTTTTTCGGAAACCTTTTTAAGAAAAAAGACAAAGGTGCTACCGATTCATCGGACAAAGCACCAAAATGGTTTCGTTGGGGTACCATCATCAGTATGTGGTTCTTTGGATTATTTCCATTGATGTTTATTCTATACATGCTGAGTTCAACCTCGGATCAAGTAAGAGATGTCAATATCATAGAAGATTCACCTGAACTTCAGGCTTCAATAGTTTACAGTGCCGACGGTAAAGAAATGGGTCGTTATTGGAGAATCAATAGAAAAAGTCTTCGCTATAAAGATATTTCACCAAATGTGGTAAGTGCTTTGATTTCAACCGAAGATGAAAGATACCACGAACATTCAGGGATTGACGCGCGAGCTGTTTTCAGATCTCTTTACTCCATGGGTAAAGCGGGTGGAGCATCCACAATTTCACAACAGCTAGCAAAATTGCTTTTTACGATTTCAGAAAAAAACAAAGGACAAGAAGTCGCTAAATCCAAATGGGAAAGATTGGAACAAAAGTTTCCTGAAATGGTGATTGCAACCCATTTGGAAAGGATGTATACCAAGGAAGAAATTGTTCAGATGTACTTGAATCAATTTGATTTCTTGAACAATGCTGTTGGAATTGGAACGGCTTCAAAAGTTTATTTCAATACAACGGCAGATTCTTTAAAACCACACCAAGCGGCCATGCTCGTAGGTATGCTGAAGAATCCAGCGATGTTTAACCCGCTTACAAATCCTGAGAAGACCAAAGAGCGTAGAAATGTGGTTTTAAGACAGTGGTTGAAGAATGGTGATAATGAAACGATTCCAGTTCACCTGACCCAGGAGGAATATGACAAGTATTCCAAAATGGATTTGGATATCGATTTTCAAAGAGTGGATCACAAAAAAGGATTGGCACCCTATTTTAGAGAGGAGTTAAGAAAAGAATTACAGAAACGGTTTTCTGAGAAAGATTCAGATGGTGAATATGTTTTGTCAAAGCCCGATGGATCTCCTTATGACATCTACGAAGATGGATTGAAAATCTACACTACTATTGACTCGCGTCTCCAAGTCTATGCTGAAAAAGCGGTGCACAAGCATTTAAGTAAAACACTTCAGAAGGAGTTTGATAAAAACAATAAAAAATTCTGGAAAAACCCACCTTTCTCAAATGACTTAAGTGAAGAACAGATCAACAATATATTGGAGTCTGCTAAATTGAATTCTGATCGCTACAAAGATCTTGTTGAGGCTGGAAAATCCATTCGTGAGATCGATAAGATTTTTAATAAGAAAGTACCAATGAAGTTCTATTCATACGATGGCTACATCGATACAATTGCTTCTCCAATGGATTCCATTCAATACTACAAAGGATTTTTACAGGCAGGTTTGATGTCGATGGATCCAACAACTGGATTTGTGAAAGCTTGGGTAGGAGGTCCGAACTTCAATGTATTTGCGTACGACCATGTAAGAAATTCGAAAAGACAAGTTGGATCCACAATCAAGCCTTTTGTATATGCGGCTGCGATTGACATGGGAGTAGTAACTCCTTGCACCGAGTTTACGAATACAGCTCAATGTATCGAATACCAACCGACTCCATATACGACCAAAGATTGGTGTCCTGGAAATGCTGGGGCAAAATTATCCGGCGAGTTGACGCCATTAACTTGCGGACTAGCAGGATCAATGAACAATATTACCGTTGCTGTCATGGGTGCCATGGGTGCAGAATCAGGTCCTAAAGCCATGCAAAAAGTATTGAGAAATGTTGGAATCGAAGTTCCAGATGAACAAGTTGCGCCAGCTATGTGTTTGGGCCCAATGGATGTATCACTCTATAATATGACGGCTGCTTACAGTGTTTTTGCGAATAAAGGCGTATACAACAAGCCGGTTACCATATTAAGAGTAGAAGACAGGCATGGAAATGTTATTATTGATTTGGAAACAGCTCCTTCTGAAGCGATGTCGGAGGACCTTTCTTGGACTATGTTAACCATGTTAAAGAATGTGGTTTACGGTACACGAAATCCACATCTTCCTGGTAAATGGTATGGAACATCTGGTTCTTTGCGAGGTGGAAGAGATTGGGGAGGTTTAAAAGCTGTGATGGCTGGAAAAACTGGAACGACACAGAACGCTTCAGATGGTTGGTATATGGGAGTGACTCCGGATTTGGTAACTGGTGTTTGGGTAGGTGCTGATGATAGAGGTTGTCACTTCAAATATATGACTTGGGGTCAAGGGGGTAGAATGGCGCTTCCTATCTGGGGGTATTACATGCAACAAGTTTATAAGGACAAAAGTATCAAGATCACAACAAAAGATTTTGAAGGTCCTAAAGAATACGATAAATCGATCTTTAATTGCTCAAGTCAAGGCGGAGATCCAAATCTCTTTGGAGGAGATGAAGGTGATCCGGAAGATGACTTGTGGTAAACTAATGAATTATGAATAAAGTAGTTCCAAATGTGGAAGAAGCCTGTAAAGGCATTGAAAGTGGAATGACACTCATGTTGGGAGGTTTCGGATTATGCGGAATCCCTGAAAATAGTATCGCTCAATTAGTGAAAATGGGAGTAAATGACCTTACTTGTATTTCGAATAATGCGGGTGTGGACGATTTTGGCTTAGGACTTTTGCTTCAAGGAAAACAAATCAAAAAAATGATCTCTTCCTATGTAGGTGAAAACGATGAGTTTGAAAGACAAATGCTCTCAGGAGAATTGGAAGTGGATTTAATTCCACAAGGTTCCTTAGCCGAAAGATGTCGTGCCGGTGGAGCTGGAATTCCAGCTTTTTTCACCCCTGCAGGATTTGGAACTGAGGTTGCAGAAGGAAAAGAGGTCCGAGAATTTAATGGTAAACCCCATATTTTGGAATCGGCTTTAACGGCTGATTTTGCCATTGTAAAAGCTTGGAAAGGTGATACTGAAGGCAATCTAGTTTTTAAAGCAACAGCGAGAAACTTTAATCCTATGATGGCTATGGCTGGTAAAATTACCATTGCTGAGGTTGAAGAGCTGGTTCCAGCTGGAGAATTGGATCCAAACTTTATACATACGCCTGGAATTTTCGTTCAGAGAATTTTTAAAGGTGAGAAGTTTGAGAAAAGAATTGAACAAAGAACGGTTAGACCAAAAAACTAAGAAATTATGGCATTAGATAAGAATGGTATAGCGCAAAGGATCGCTCAGGACTTAAGAGACGGTTGGTATGTAAACTTAGGAATTGGTATCCCAACTTTGGTTGCAAATTATATCCCAGAAGGTATTGAAGTAGAATTCCAATCTGAGAACGGAATTCTTGGAATGGGTCCTTTCCCTTTTGAAGGAGAAGAGGATGCAGATTTGATCAATGCAGGTAAACAAACAATCACAGCAATGCCAGGAGCGGTTTATTTTGATTCTGCCACTTCATTTGCAATGATTCGTGGACAGCATGTTCAATTGACTGTTTTAGGTGCGATGGAAGTTGCGGATAATGGAGATATTGCCAATTGGAAAATTCCTGGTAGAATGGTGAAAGGTATGGGTGGTGCCATGGATCTAGTGGCTTCTGCAGACAATATCATTGTTGCCATGATGCACACAAATAAAAAAGGGGAGTCCAAGTTGCTAAGCAAATGCTCTTTACCTCTTACAGGAGTCGGATGTGTGAAAAAAGTTGTCACAAATTTAGCCGTACTTGAAATAACTTCTGATGGTTTTAAGTTAATAGAAAGAGCTCCCGGAGTTTCGGTGGAAGAGATTCAGAATGCAACAGCAGGAAGATTAGTGGTAGAAGGAGAAATTCCTGAGATGAAACTAAATTAATTTAAATGGTCAAACCAGAGGTTAAAAAGTTATCTATTATCATTCCTGCCTACAACGAGGGTCCTACAATCCATTTGATTTTAGACAAAATTAAAGCAGTCGATTTAGGGTCAATTGAAAAAGAATTGATCATAGTGAATGATTGCTCCAAAGACAATACAATTGAAAAGGTTCAAGAGTATATGTCAAATAATCCAGATTTAAATATTCAACTATACGAACAGCCCAAAAACATGGGTAAGGGTGCAGCTTTACACCGTGGTATCAAAGAAGCTAAAGGTGAATATTTAGTCATCCAAGATGCAGATTTGGAATACGATCCGGAAGAGTATAATATTCTACTGAAACCAATTTTAAGTGGCTTTGCGGATGTTGTTTATGGTTCCCGATTCATGGGAGGAAATCCACACAGAATCTTGTTTTTTTGGCATTCCATAGGGAATAAATTCCTCACCTTCTTGAGTAATATGTTCACCAATTTGAATTTGACCGACATGGAAACCTGCTACAAAATGGTCAGAACGGATATCGCTCAGGGTCTGAACCTCAAAGAAAATCGTTTTGGGTTTGAACCAGAATTAACAGCCAAACTTTCTAGAGTACCAAAAGTAAGGATCTATGAAGTCGGAATTTCTTACTACGGTAGAACCTACGAGGAAGGTAAAAAAATCGGGTGGAAAGACGGATTCAGAGCAATTTACTGTATCATCAAATACAATGTTTTTAGCAGAAAGTGATCGACTTTCTTCACGATATTGCTAAGAAGAAATATTACTCCATTTTAGCCTTATTACTGGTTTCGATTTACTATGTGAATGAAACCTCGAGAAATCATGAACATTGGGAGAACCAAAACATCATTCAAAGTGATGCAGGTAATTACTATGTCTATCTTCCAGCAGTTTTCATCTATAAAGATTTAAAGTATGGATTTACTGACTCCATAAATACTGTTTATCAGAAGTGGATTGCACCTTATCATTTAGAAGATGATGGAAGTAAAACACAGAAATTCACAGCTGGTACAGCTTTTATGTACGCCCCTTTCTTTTTAATTGCACACCAACTAAGTTTAAATGATCCTCAAGTGTCTGCTGATGGTTATTCAGTTAAGTATCATCAATGGATTCTCTATGGTTCCCTGATTTATGGGATCCTGTCCTTGATCATGATACGATTAGTTTTAGGTTTGTTTTTTAGAGATATTGTCTCTGCTGCAGTCATCTTGTTTTTAGGTCTTGGCACCAATCTTATGTTTTATTCGACCTTCGAAGGTGGTCTTTCCCACCTTCCTGGTTTATTTTTGATCTCGAGCTACATTTATTTTACTTTTCTTTGGTTTGAAAAGGGCCGACTTTCACATCTATGCTTGCTACTATTAACACTTTCCATTGCCACGGTAATAAGGCCAACTAATTTCCTTTTTATCCTGTTTTTTCTGATTTATTTAGTTGAAAAGAAAGATCGATTGCAGTTCTTTTATCAAAAGCTAAAATTATACAGATTGAAACTAATATTTCCCATAATGATTGGTTTGGTTCCAGGATTACTCCAAATGGCTTTGTGGAAATATAATAGCGGGTCCTACATTCATTATTCGTATCAAGAGGAAACCTTTTTCTTTTCAAAACCACATATGCTAATGGGTCTGTTTTCAGCTCGAAATAGCCTTCTGCTGTATAATTTGCCTTTCATCTTTGCATTTATCGGTTTATTTATTTGGAGGAAAAAATACCCAAGTCTAGCCATTTTCATTACCCTTTTTCTTTTTTACTATGTCATCTATTCGTGGTGGTGTTGGTGGTATGGAGGTAGTTATGGTTCTAGAGCAGCCATAGAATCTTATACTTTACTTTCCATACTCATGGGAATCACTATAACGTTCATCATTAAACACCTACATGAAGGTTTGGCATTATTAGCAATCGCTTCTACAATGGTTGTTTTTGGGACCATGACTCAAAGGTTTACAGACCTCAGAAAAGTTAGTGTTCTTCACTACGATTCCATGACCTGGGAAGCATATGTTTACCTATGGAAAAACCATCAGCTCAAAGCAGATTATTTTGAATTATGGGAGCAGCCAGACCATCCGAATGCCTTGCTCTATGGTGAAGAGTATATCGATTTTAATGAATTAAATACAGTTAATAGGTATTCTCAAGGAATCGAAATTTCTCAATCTAATCGAGATTCAATTTATATACAGTTTGAGTTTTGGGGTCAGTTTGCCTTTTATGGTGATTCAGTGGTGTTTGTAGAAATAGATTATGAATCAACTGATAAGGCGCAGAAGTATGCAGTTAAACCACAACTTGATGTGATGCTCTGGAATAAAGGTGTTTTGGCAATTCCTAATGAGCAATCTCTAAACGATCAAAAGGGAAGAGCAAGAATTGTTTATGATGGCAACAGGAGAATCTTTTACAAGCCTTTAAAACTCCTTAAAGATAAGCCTTAGGAACAGAATCAATAAGTTCTTTTGTGATTTCACTTTTTGGATTGTGGTAGAGTTCATCCGCTTCTCCATATTCGATCAGCTCGCCTTTATCCATTACAATGATTCTATCAGACATGAATTTAACTACAGATAAGTCATGAGAGATAAATATGTAAGTGAATCCGAATTCTTCTTTTAATTCGTTCAATAAGTTTAAAACTTGAGCTTGAACTGATACATCTAAAGCCGAAACACTCTCGTCGCAAATAATAAATTCTGGTTCAACAGCAAGGGTTCGTGCAATACAAATTCTTTGTCTCTGACCACCTGAAAATTCGTGTGGATAGCGTTCGAAATGTTTTTCTTCCAGACCAACTCGCTTCAAAAGTCTTTTGGTTTGTTCTTTACGCTCTTTATCGTCTTTCCACAAACCGTGAACTTTCATAGGTTCTACAATAGCATCTCCAATGGTCATTCTTGGATTCAAAGAAGAATAAGGGTCTTGGAAAATGATTTGTATATCTTTCCGCATGGCCCGTAATTCCTTTCGATCCAGATTAAGAATATTCTTTCCTTTGTAAATAATCTCTCCAGAGGTAGCCGGAATTAGACTTAATAGTGTTCTTCCTAAAGTGGTCTTTCCACATCCAGACCCACCAACAAGTCCTAAGGTTTCTCCCGGGTAAAGCTTAAAGCTAATATCCTTTACAGCCTTCTTTTCCGCGATTACCTTTCCTCTGAAATTTTTAGCAATAACATAATTCTTACTCAGATTATTCACCTCCATAATCGGAGCTTGATCGTAAATCTTTTTTAGATTTTGCTCCCGAAGTTCTTTCGTAATTGTATTATTTGCAATCAGTTCTTTTACCTCTTTATCAGCTAATTCTTCTTTTTGTAAGAAATCTTCAACTGTTGGTAAATGTTTAAGTCTTTTATCCAATGGTGGTCGACAAGCAATCAATCCTTTGGTATAGGCATGTTTTGGATTGGTGAAAATCTCTTTAACGGAACCTTTTTCAACGATTTCACCATGAAACATCACGGCGACTTCATCTGCAATTTCAGCAATAACACCCAAATCATGCGTAATGAAAATAATTGAAGTTCCATGTTTTTCCTGAAGCCGTTTCATTAATTCAAGAATGGATTTTTGAACCGTAACATCCAAAGCGGTAGTAGGCTCGTCGGCTATAAGAAGTTTTGGATTACAGGACATCGCCATCGCAATCATAACTCTTTGTTTCTGACCTCCAGAAATTTGATGGGGATAGGAATTGAAAATCTTTTCTGGCTCTTTAATCTCGACCTCTTCCAACAATTTCAGGGCTCTTTGTTTTGCCGCGCTTTTAGATACATTATAGTGCATCTTAATTGACTCAACAATTTGAGCACCACATTTATGAACTGGATTAAGAGAGGTCATAGGTTCTTGAAATATCATAGAGATCAAATTCCCTCTAAAATCACGTATTTTCCTGTTGGAGGTCTTTAAGAGATCAATATTTGTATTGGTGTCGTATTGAAAGATGATCTCTCCATTTGGAATCCTACCTGGAGGTCGCTGGATTAATCTCATGATACTTAAACAAGTAACGGATTTACCAGAACCAGACTCACCAACTAAGCCAAGTGTCTTACCCCTTCCTAAAGTGAAGGAAACATCTTTTACCGCAGTTTGTATACCTTCTTCTGTAATAAACTCAACGGTAAGATTTTTTATCTCAAGTAATTTATCCTCTTCCATCCCTGTTCAATGAGGCCTAAAATAAGTAAAATAAGAAGATGAAGCAATTCTAATTTAGAAATCAAATGAAAAATGAAATAACTAAAAAAATAGTTTTAAATTTAAAGTCTTAAAATCAAGATCAAATGAAAAAAACAGTCATACTATTCTCACTTATTTTGTCCACTAGTTTGATAAGTCAGAATACCCTTTCTAATAAGAACGGAAGTGAATATAAATTTACTCCGATCAAAATTCACGACGCCACCCCAGTTTTAAGCCAGGGTTGGACAGGAACCTGTTGGAGTTTCTCAGCCTTATCCTTTTTCGAGTCCGAATTGAAAAGAATGGGCAAAGGCGACCATGTATTATCTCAAATGTATATCGTTAGAAATGCCTACTTAGGAAAAGCGGAGAAATATATTCGAATGCAAGGCCATGCTAATTTTGATGAAGGAGGTGCGTTTCATGATATTGCTTATGTGATCAGGAAACATGGTATTGTACCACAAGAAGTTTATCAAGGGCAAAATTATGGATATGACTATCACAATCACAGTGAGCTCGCTGCTGTTTTAAAAGGAGCCATGAATGGAGTTTTGGAATCTGCAAAAAATTTAAAAGGAGATAAACATTTATCATCAGCTTGGTTGTCTGCCTTGGAAGGGATTTTGGATGCCTATTTAGGAGAGGTTCCCGAGTCATTTAAATATCAAGGAAAGAAGTATACTCCGAGGTCTTTTGCTGATAATTTAGGCTTAAATATGGATGATTATATTTCATTGACATCCTTTACAAATCATGAGTTTTACAAGACTTGTATGCTTGCGATTCCTGACAACTGGGCATGGGGAAGCTCTTATAATGTTCCTTTAGATGATCTATGGAATCAAATGAAATATACCATTGAAAATGATTACACATTTGCTTGGGGTGCAGATGTTTCTGAGAAAGGATTCAACTACAGAGAAGGCCTGGCAATTGTTCCTGCAGATCCAACAACTATTGTAACGAAAGGAAGTTCAAATAAAAACTTCTCTGATGCAGGGGCATCTAAAAAAGCATCTTGTTTCGATAAACCCATGGATGAAATGGAAATTACACAAGATCTTCGTCAGGAGGCCTATGATAATAAAACAACTCAAGATGATCACGGGATGCACGCAACTGGAATGGTGAAGGATCAAAATGGAAAGATCTACTTTTTAATTAAAAATTCTTGGGGTACAAAGAGTAATGATTACGACGAGAATACAAAAAAGTATGACGGTTACTTTTTTGCTTCTGAAGCCTATATGAAGTATAAAACAATCAATATTTACATTCATAAAGATGCTTTGATGCCCGAACTAAAGAAGAAATTGAATATTGACTAATCCATGATCAAACTCACCGCAATAGAAGAAAGTATTATGTTGAAACTGTGGTCTCTTGAAGAGGCCACGGTCAATCAACTTTTAGATTTATATGAGGATCCTAAGCCAGCATTCAATACCGTTTCCACCCAAGTAAGAATTCTTGAGAAGAAAAAAATTGTGGGTCATAAGAAAAAAGGAAGAGGTTATGTTTACTTCCCTAAAATGGACAAAGAAACCTATCAACAGGAGTTAATAGATCATTTGAAAGCCAATTATTTTAACGATTCTACAAATGAACTGATTTCTTATTTGTCCTCTTCTCGTTCGATTTCGGATCTTCTTTAGAATTGCGCACGATTAGTCTTAATCCATTGTTATAGGAAACATAGTTCCAAAACCAATTCACCAAAACAATCACGCGATTTCGATAACCTACAAGAAGCATAACGTGGACAAACATCCATACAAACCAGGCAAAAATCCCGCTAAATCTAAATTTCTTCAAATCAACAACAGCCTTATTTCTTCCAATGGTAGCCATGGTTCCTTTATCGATGTATT
The DNA here is from genome assembly GCA_030427935.1 of Bacteroidia bacterium. Lineage (GTDB taxonomy): Bacteria > Bacteroidota > Bacteroidia > Flavobacteriales_D > Crocinitomicaceae > JAGQYP01. The sequence continues at coordinate 15,262 of JAUICI010000035.1, forward strand.
TGAAGTTTTTGTAATTCAGATTTTTATTAAAATATTTAGCCAAATAGTTTCCTTGCTGCATGGCCACAGAAGCTAACATGGGTAAAGGCCTGTCTTCGTTTGCTGGTTTAAAAGAAGCCACATCTCCAATAGCAAAAACACCCTCATGATGAAGTAATTGGCAGTTACCGTCCACTAAAAAGCGATCACGTTCAAAATCATCAGTTTGGAAGCCGTCGATTGGATTTGCACTCACTCCAGCAGCCCATATCAAAGTTTTTGAAGGTATATCCATGCCGTCTTTCATTCGAACTATATCACCATCATAATCCTCAACCCTCATGGATGTCCACACATTAATTCCAAGTTTTTTAAGAAAGCGTTCTGCTTTTTCTGAAGCTTTTGTGCTCATTGAAGCCAATAAGCGGTCAGATCCCTCGACCAAATGAATCTGCATTTTTCGGATATCAAGATCTGGATAGTCTTTGGGTAAAATTTTATTTTTTAATTCTGCTAGGGCACCAGCTAATTCAACTCCTGTTGCACCGCCACCAGCAATTACAAATGTCAGTCGCTTATTGATTTCGTTTACTTGATCCTGATTTAAAGCATCTTCAAATTGCTCTAGAATGCGAGATCGCAAATTCAAAGATTCAACCAGAGATTTCATTGGAATGGAAAATTGCTCGACATTCTTCATTCCAAAGAAATTGGTTTTAGCTCCAGATGCAATTACAAGATAGTCATAAGAAATTGGACCAATGGATGTTTCGATAGTTTTAACTTTTGTATCGACTTTAGTGACTTCTGCTATTCGAAAATGAATATTCTTTTTTCTTCTGAATTTCTTTCTGAGGGGGTAAGCTATGGAGTCCGGTTCAAGCCCTGCGGAAGCAACTTGATATAAGAGAGGCTGAAAGGTGTGGTAGTTGTTTTTGTCAATTAGGACAACCTGGTACTTTTGGGTGTTTATTCTTTTTGCGAGATTCAATCCGGCAAAACCACCCCCAATGACGACGACTCGAGGTCTGTCTTGTTTTTCAATATTCATAACTTAGTTTTTGTTATTCATACATAATATTACGAATTTCTGAAATCAATTAGAAATAAAGCCTTGACAATTAATAGTTTTCGTAATAATATTTCGAACATATTCGAATTTGATTTTTTAATCTTATTTTTGCCTAAAATTTTACTAAGAATGAGATTTGAAGAAGCAAATAAATTGATCGATAAGCTTTTGAAAGCGATAGAAAAGAATGGTGTTAATGAGAAATTAACTGCTGATCTTAAAAAGTTAAGAGAATGGGCTTTGAAAGAAGAAGATCCATTGGTGACTAAAGTGATTCGATTGAGTTATGAATACATTGAAGAAAATGAGTGCTTCGACATTTCTGTAGCTAAAGATGAAGACGAGGAAGGAAATGAATTTTACCTCGAACCAGGCAGTGATGAGGAAAACTTCTCTTACTTACTTAATCTTCTTAAGAACAACGAGAACGAGTACAATCGTGAAGAGATAAAAGACTACAGAACCCAACTTAAAGAGGCGCTTTATTAGTCTTTTAGAAGTTCACAATTTTTTGCTAATACCCTTACTTTTTCTTTTAATCCATCTAATTGATATTGATAGGATTCGGGGTTATCTAGTTCTGATTGGGTAGAGTTTTTAATCTTTTGACTAAGTTGTTCAACCGCTTTCATACAGTTTTTAAAATCTGAATAGAAAGAAAGTTCAGCATCCGTCATCTCGATACTTACAAATTCCTTTTCAATTATTTTCAGAGTATTGGAAATATTGACAAAGGCAATAATATCTGAAGTATCGGTATAATTAACAAGGTTCATCCAATAGCCTACGGCAGCATACTTGGAGTTTAATACCAAGGTGTCTAAGTTTTTGCAATCTTTTAATGCTTCAGCAAGTGAAATATAGGTTGCAGAAGTCCCCTTTAATGCAGGAGCTAATGAATTAACAGTGGTTAAATCATCCTTAAGCAATGCATCTGTCATTTTGCCGTAATAATAGCCTTTTAAAACGGGGTCTTTTATTTTGGATTTAGACCGATATATTAAGGCTTCCTTAAAAAATTGTTCGGGCTTAGATTTGATATTGATATAGTAATTGATTCCTTTCTGAAAATAAAGTCGTCTTGAGCTGCGGTTTAATGCCGAATCGAGTTTTACAACTTCATCTAATGGAAAAATCTGGACATCCATGGCCAACTGTGCCTTTTTTGTAAATTCTGCGTCCCATATAAAGCCTCGATACTTTTTGTTGTAATAAACATAACCTACGGCGCTATTAAGAGTGTTGGACTCCATATACTTATCTTTTTGAGTCATGCTCATTTCCGTCTGAATCGTATACTTTTTATCTAGGTAATATTTTGGGATCGAACTTGAGTTGATTAAAAAATGTTTTTCGATAAATCCTTCTTTTGAGAATACTACCCGATATATTCCTTGCTGATTCAATTGTATTTTAAATTTTCCTTTGGAATAAATCGAGTTAACTAAACTATCATTTTCATTATTTACAATGGAAACGGTTACGCCTTTGATCTTTTTATCATTATAGTAGTTGACCGTTTTCCCTTTTATCCAGACGTTTTGACAAATTCCAAAATTTACATTTGCCATTAGGATAATAGAGAATATGATGAATGTAATATTTGTCCTATAGAGATTCAATTATTAGTTTTAATTTTACCTTCATTATAAGAATTACGCTGAAAGTATGAAAAAATTGCAGAATTACATCAACGGAGAACTTGTCGAACCGATTTCGGGAGATTATTTTGAGAATATCGATCCTTCTCGGGGTAAAGCCTATAGTCTAATTCCAGATTCTGATAAACGCGACATTGACGCCGCTGTTGAATCTGCAAGAAAGGCATTTCCAATGTGGAGTAATCTTCCAAAAGAAACTCGATCCGAATATATGATGAAGATAAGCCTGCGGATTCAAGAAAGAATGGATGAATTCGTAGCTGCGGAATCATTAGATAATGGTAAACCAGAAAAATTAGCTGGTCATGTGGATATTCCAAGGGCGATTTCGAATTTTAAGTTCTTTGCAACTGCGATTTTACATTATGCTTCAGAAAGTCATTACATGGAAGGACTTGGAGTTAACTATACGCTGAGGAAGCCAATCGGTGTTGTGGGTTGCATCTCTCCATGGAATTTACCTCTCTATTTGTTTTCATGGAAAATAGCTCCTGCTTTGGCTGCAGGAAACTGTGTGGTAGCAAAACCATCAGAGATTACGCCTATGACTGCTTATTTATTAAGTGATGTTTGCAAAGAAGTGGGATTACCTGAAGGTGTTTTAAATATTGTTCACGGATTAGGTGCGAAAGTGGGAGATGCAATTAGTCGTGACCCTGAAATAAAAGCCATCTCCTTTACGGGAGGGACAAGTACAGGAAAAATTATTGCAGGCATCGCTGCTCCGATGTTTAAAAAGCTTTCACTCGAACTAGGTGGTAAGAATCCAAATATCATTTTTGATGATTGTGATTTTGACAAAATGCTTTCAACTACCATGAGGTCTTCGTTTGCAAATCAAGGACAGATATGTCTTTGTGGATCAAGAATATTTGTTCAGGAAGGCATTTATGAAAAATTTAAGGAAGCATTTGTAGCAAAAGTAGCCAAATCGAATGTCTCTTATCCAACTGATCCAAATGCCCATTTAGGAGCGGTTGTGTCTAAACCCCATATGGAAAAAGTCCTATCTTATGTTGAATTGGCAAAAGAAGAAGGAGGAACGGTTCTGACGGGAGGGGAGAGAGTTCAACTGGAAGGAGAATATTCAGAGGGGTTTTATATTAGACCAACTGTTATTGAAGGTTTAGCCTACGATTGTAGAACTAATCAAGAGGAAATATTTGGTCCCGTGGTCACTATTACACCGTTTAAAGATGAAGCAGATGCTCTAATGATGGCAAATTCTACTCAATACGGACTTTCGGCTACGGTTTGGACAAATGATTTGAATAGAGCACACAGAATGGCAGATCTATTAAACTGCGGTATTGTTTGGATTAATTCTTGGTTGGTTCGAGACTTGAGAACTCCATTTGGAGGAACGAAGGCCAGCGGCGTTGGACGAGAAGGTGGGTTTGAAGCTTTAAGATTTTTTACCGAGCCAAAAAATGTTTTTATAAGCAATGAATAAGAATTTCCTACCTTCTGAGGTATTCTTCTTTTAGAAATTCTTCATAAGAAATATTGTTTGCCATAACACGTAGCTCCATATAGCGACGATCAAAATCTTGTTCGGATGTTGCTTCGCTCAGATAACGGATTCTAAATTTATCAAAAGCAACTATAGCAAGAAGTTCGCTCTCTGGAACGTCGCGATCGGCATATACATATTCTCTTATGTCGTTGATGCTTTTGATAAGTCGAGCAATATTAAATTAGAAGCTTTTAAATCTATAAACCAATTATAAGTTTAATTATTCAATAAATACTATTATTTGAGTAAAATTAACAACAAAATAACTTTCCGGTTTATATAAACTATATAATTTAATAATAATTGCGAGATTTATCAAGTTTTTTCATCATTCATTTTACAATGTATACATAGTAAAATCCGGATGTATTGAGTATCAATTAATTGTGTAATTTCAGGTATGAAAAAGATTTGCATAAGCCGAACGGATAGTATTGGAGATGTTGTACTAACATTACCCATGGTTGGTTGGCTAAAAGAATTCTATCCCAATGCACAAGTAATATTCCTGGGAAGAACTTATACACAGCCAATTCTAGAGATCTGTAAGGGAGTCGATCAGGTTCTTAATTATGATCATTTAGAATCCAAAACGGATAAGGAACTTATTCAATTCTTCAAAGAGCTTTCGATTACTCATTTTATTCATGTTTTTCCAAATAAAAGATTGGCATCTCTGGCTAAAAAATCTGGTATTCCAAACCGAATTGGAACGTCCCATAGACTTTTTCACTTGACCACCTGCAATCATCGCATAAACTTCACTAGAAAAGGCTCCAACTTACATGAATCCCAGTTGAATTTCAATCTATTGAAGCCTCTGGGGTTAAAAGAGATTCCTAGTATGGCTGAAATAAGTGCATTCTTAAACATTGAGAATACCAAACGGAACGAATTTGATGAAAAGCAGTTCGGTCTAGACCCTGATAAGTTGCGGATCATTTTACATCCAAAATCTCAAGGAAGTGCTGTTGAATGGGGGATACCAAATTTCATTTCTCTTATTGAGCTGCTTAATGAAAAACAAATACAAATTATAATTACTGGAACAGAAAATGAAGCTAAGTTCTTTAGGTCTGAATTGCCCTCTCAACATAATTTAATTGATCTTTCTGGGAAATTGACGCTATCCGAACTGGTCAGCCTGATTGAAGCTTCAGATGCGCTGGTTGCTGCAAGTACAGGGCCACTTCATATTGCAGGAGTTTTTAATAAGGTTGCTATCGGTCTTTTTTCTTCGAGACGACCTATTCACCCAGGAAGGTGGAAACCCATAGGATTGAAATCAATAACTTTGGAATACGATGAGAACTGCACGAAATGTTCTAAAGATCAAGACTGTCCTTGTATCGTTTCGATAGAACCTGAAACTGTAAAGGAGAATTTGTTACGACTTCTAAAGTAATTCACTTACTTCTTAATGTACTCCTTGTATTCTTCTTCTGTCCAAGGTTTTACCCAAACTCTTCTAAAGTCCAAGTATTTAATGGCGTTAAAGTGAAGATCTCTTACATAAGAATGTAAGATTTGATTTTCTTCTAGATACCATAGAACAATCACTGGAGCTTCATCCATGAAAATGCTTTCAGCTTCTGCATACAATTTGTACCTTTCTTCAACAGAACCTGCGGCAATGGCTTTTTCATATAATTCGTCAAACTTTGGATTCACCCATCTCATTGAATTCGGATGAGAAGGTTTATCTAGAGATTTAGGAACGTTTTTTCCATAACCTAACAACAACATGGTTTGTAAACTAGGGAAGTCTCCAATCCAAGCAGCTCTTCCTAAATCCGTTCTACCATGCGTAGTATTCTCCATTTTCTTATCGAACGAAACAGCTTCTATTTGAAGATCAATATTCAGCACTTTTTTCAATTGATCCTGAATTTCTGCTGCTACTTTGTAGTTTTGATCGTTTTGGTTGTATTCAATTGTGATTTTTGGAAACCCACGACCCTCAGGGTATCCCGCTTCTGCCATCAACTTCTTGGCTTTTTCAGGATTATACGAATAGGAATTCTCTTGAACTTTATCGAAATCATAACCTTTAAATAATTTGATTGGTGGCACTATTCCCGCTTGCCCAGGGGAGAAGGCCTGTCTTTTCAAAATCTTGTCATAAATCGTCTGACGATTAATTGCATAGGATATCGCCTTTCGTACTCTCTTGTCTTTGAAATAAGGTCTTGTCAAATTGAAGGTGTAATATTCAACTCCAAGTTGAGGTTCGTGTGCTAGAACATATTTTGGAGGAACTTCATCAAAATTTCTAATGTTTTCTTCCACCATATATTTAATCTTTCCGGAAGGTAATCCATCAATGAAATCAATCTCTCCCTCTTCAAATGAAATCAGCTGATCTATCTTGCTAGGAATAATTTTAAATTGAACAGAATCCAAATATGGTAGCTGATTTCCTTTTTCATCCTTTAAATAATACTTTGGGTTTTTTACAAGAAGGATTTCTTTTTCATCATTTTTGACTAATTGGAAGGGTCCTGTACCAGCTCCTTTACTAATTCCATCACATTCGACAACTTCCTTAGGTAAAATCGATGCGCTCGGTGATGCCAATTGCTTGATAAAATCCGCATTAGAATTTCTCAGTTTAATGGTTACCTGATCTCCTTCTACTTGGATTCCAGAAATTTCTTCAGCATTTCCGTTTACAAAATCTTCTAGACCTTCCACATTGTTTATGAAAACCGTTTGGTAGGGAACTGAACTATGACCTTCTTCAAAGGAACATAAATATTCAAATGTGTATTTAATGTCTTGAGCCGTTAACTCTCTTCCTTTTCCTCCAGGGAAACATTCGTGATCGTGAAAAAAGATACCCTTTCTTATTTTAAAAGTAAAAGTTTTGTTCGAATCCGTAATTTCAAAACTCTCTGCAATTAAAGGTTCGACCTCAAGCGTTTGAGGATTAAATTTCACAATTGGTTCGTAAAGCATGGAAACAACCTGACTATTCGCAACAGATAATACATACTTTGGGTTTAACAAAGGTGTAGGCGTTGCAATTGCTACATCAACTTTCCCTCCATATGTAGCTTCCGAATTGCTTTTTTCACCAGGATCAGAATCCTTTTCTGTTTTTTCTCCACTTGAACAAGAGGATATTAAGGAGATTGAAACTAGCAATGTGAGTGAATAAACTATTCTCTTCATATGAATTTTAATATTATTAAAGTCAATAGTAACCAATGTGAAACACAAGAATAATGAAAAAAACTGAAATATTTAATCATTCAATTAAAAAAGGGTATGTCTGTGGAAACCAAATAGTCTGCCTTATTTCCATTATTCCAAGTTTACTTTATTTTAATTTTGCAACCTTATCTTAAATTTTTCCGTATTTCTTTTTCAGAAGTAATAATTTTCTATTAATATTGCGGTTGGGAAAATTCTGTAAATTATTAGAATTTAACGATTTTTGATGCAAAAAACAAGTTTTATAGTAGTAGTATTCCTAATGTTCATCGGACTTAACGCCTATGGTGCAAGGATTTCTGTGGAAGGAATTTACCAAGGAAAGAGTTTATACGTTCAGAATCCTGAAGGGGAAGAAGGAATTGGTTTTTGTGCTTCTAACGCTTACGTGAATGGAGAGCCTTTATTGGAAGGTACGGCTTCAAGCGCATTTGAAATTGACTTTAAACAGTTCAATCTTCAAGTGGGTGATTATGTATTTGTAGAAGTAGAACACGACTTTGGTTGTACTCCAAAGATTCTTAATCAGGAGGTTTTATTACCCAAGAGTACATTTACTGTTACTGAAATGACCTGTTCACCTGATGGAAAGCTAAAGTTTTCGACAACTGGTGAGCAAGGAAAACTGCCATTTGTGGTGGAACAATTTAGATGGAATAAATGGGTTTCTGTTGGAGAAGTTGCTGGAAAAGGTACAGCAGGGGCTAATTCGTATAGCTTTGATGTTACTCCGCACAGTGGTACGAACAAGATTAGAGTTATTCAGGTGGATCACACTGGGAAGAAAAGAGCTTCAAATGCGGTAACATTTGAATCTTCAGTTTCTGTGCCATCATTCTCACCAGTTAAGGTAAAAAAGTCTTTGAAGTTTTCAGCTGAAACAAAGTACGAGATTTACGATGCTTATGGAGTTATCGTGAAGAAAGGTACTGCAACTGAAGTTGATTGTAGCAATCTTAAGAAAGGTGCTTATTACATCAACTACGACAACAAGAACGACAAGTTCATTAAAATGTAAATTGAAACAATTACTATAGTAAAGTCCCTCTTTAGGGACTTTTTTTTTGCTTATGAATAAGATCGAACATTTAGGTATTGCAGTAAAGGACATTGAAGAATCAAATGAGTTATTTTCCAAGTTATTAAACACAAAACCCTATAAGCAGGAGGAAGTTCAATCGGAAAATGTCATTACAAGTTTTTTTAAGGTTGGTGAATCCAAAATAGAATTATTACAAGCAACTTCAGCGGATAGTGCCATTCACAAATTCATCGAGAAAAAAGGAGAAGGAATCCATCATATTGCCTACGATGTGACGGATATATATGCTGAAATTGATCGATTAAAAGGAGAAGGCTTTCAAATGATTCATGAGCAACCAAAAGATGGCGCCGACAATAAACTAATTGCCTTTTTGCATCCGAAGTCAACAAACGGTGTCCTTATTGAAATCTGTCAGGAAAAACCTTAGAGATAGTCTTCAATTTTTTGATCTGTTAGATGTATAGCCTCAATTCCGGTTTTTCGCGCACCTTCAATATGTTGTATGCTATCATCGAAAAATAAGGTGTTTTCAGCTTTGAACTCATTGTCTTCTAAAACAAAATCAAAAACTTCTTTATTGGGTTTTCGCAATCCAATTTCATTCGAATAGTAAACCTGTTTGAAGACATCGGGAAACCAGTATTCTCCATAAGTATTCATGATGATTTCTTTGAAAGCTCGAACATGAGTTTCATTTGTATTACTCAATAAAACGATATTGAAACGTTTGGAAAACTCTTCTAGAGTTTGCTTGCGCTCTTTTGGAAAGTCTAATAACATCGCATTCCAACCTTCAATCACTTCCTTTTTGTCTTTATGTATATGAAAATGTTTTTGTAATTGGTCTATGAAGTCATCCTCGGATATATCGCCTGTTTCAAAAAGATCGAATAAGTCGGACTGTTGAGCCTGTGAATATAGAACATCAAAATCTTGTATTCCCATGGACTTAAAACGATTAATGGTAATGTGGTAATCAATATTTAAAATGACGCCACCAAGATCAAAAATGATATTATCAATATGATTTGGAATCATGGACGTAAATTTAGGGGTTTTAACATATAAATTGATTTGTATTTTACGAAAAGAACAGATTAATTTTTACTTTTAGAAAAATCAAAACCAAACTAAAATGAGTGTAAACGCAAAAGATGCCTTACAAAGGTTAAAAGAAGGTAATAAGCAATATGTAGCGGATCGGGAATGTGTTAATGTTAGCCAGGATGTGAGAAATTCTTTGGTTGGTGGACAAGCACCATTTGCTATAATTTTAAGTTGTGCGGATTCAAGAGTATTACCAGAATCTATTTTTGATGCGAATGCCGGTGAATTATTTGTATTAAGAGTGGCTGGGAATATTGCAAATACTTCCACAATAGCAAGTATAGAATACGCTGTTGCTCATCTTGGAACAAAGTTAATCGTGGTTTTGGGACATGAAAGTTGTGGGGCCGTTACGGCAGCTTTAGCTGGTGGAGATAATGGTTATAACTTGAATCATTTATGTTCACATATAATTCCTGCGATAGCCGCTTCTGAGTCACAAGATGTAAATGATGTGGTGAAAGTAAATGCTAGTGAAAATGCCAAAGCACTGTCACAAAGATCTCAAATCATTTCAAATGCCATGAAAGAAGGATTGGAAATTAAATCAGCCTATTATAATTTGGGATCAGGTGTTGTAGATTTTCTATAAACAATATTTATATAAATTTTTGA
>JAUICI010000036.1 GCA_030427935.1 Bacteroidia bacterium
ACTGGTGATGAATCAAGTTCTGAATACGTAAAAATTTCTAAAGGAGAAGAGAGCTGTTTTATCTGGAGTGTTTTTTACAGCTTAATGGAGCAAACCATTAGTGTGTTAAATGTGGTAGAAGAAGCCGACCGAGAGACGGCACAGTTTAATGACTTGCAATATGTGTTCATTGATGACCCTGTCAGTTCATTAGATGATACACATTTAATTGAATTAGCCGTTGATATTGCTAAGTTGATTAAATCCAGTACATCTGAATTGAAATTTATTATCACAACACACAACCCACTATTTTACAATGTAATCTTTAATGAATTTAATAGAGTAAGTAGAACTAGAAAATGGCGTTTAGAAAAATTAATTGATGGCACTTTTGACCTTATTGATCAACCAAAAGATTCGCCATTTTCTTATCACTTGTTTATGGTATTTTTTCAATAATTGTCTGGGGCTCTACTTCTGACCGTCAAGAGCTGTACTTCTCTGGTATTATGGATTTTACCTTAATCTTGGCTTTCCTATCTCATTTTTTATACGATTCTGTAAGTTTCTTCCATTTTTAGAACTAAGGGATTCCTTGTATTTTTGCCCATTCGATTTCCAAACTGAATGATAAACGTAGCTCTTATAGGTAATCCAAATTGCGGGAAGACTTCCCTGTTCAATGCACTTACAGGCTTGAATCAGAAGGTTGGAAACTATCCTGGGATTACCGTTGATAAGAAATCTGGTTTTTTTAAATCGGAAAACGGAACGAAATTCAGAATCATAGATCTTCCTGGAACTTACAGTTTAAATCCTTTATCGGAAGATGAAGTTGTTGTAAACAAACTCTTATTAGATAAGGAAAACGAGCTTTATCCTGATTTTGCAGTTTATGTATGCGACGCATCTAATATTGAAAGAAATCTTGTATTGGCGAGTCAAGTCAATGACTTAGGAATTCCCATGATCTTTGTGCTTAACATGAGTGATTCGGTTTCTGAGGAGCAAATTGCCAAAGAAAGAATGCGCATACTGCACTTATTTGGAGAGGCTGAGATAATTTCTGTCAGTGCTTTAAAGAATATTGGAATTGAAGATTTAAAGAAAGCTTTCGATAAACCTCAAATTGATGTTTCTGGTGTTTTTGGAAAGAACCTTTCCGGTTTTGAATCCTATTTAGATTTTAGAAAAGCAAAAGCACAGGACCGACAGAATCCTGAATTAAATAGAATTGAATTAGAGGACTTAGGTTTTCGAATCAATAAAATAAGGGAAGTATTTAAGGAGAAAACTGAGGTGAAATTAACCCGGACGGAAAAGTGGGACAAACTATTAACTCATAAGATTTGGGGTTATGTAGCCATGATCTTTGTCTTCTTCATTATGTTTCAAGCAGTTTTTTGGTTGGCTTCTTTTCCGATGGACTGGATTGATTCTGGTTTTGCTTGGATGACAGAGCAAGTAGGAGCAGCATTACCTGAAGGAGTGCTAAATGACTTTATAACCGGGGGAATTCTAGCTGGAATAGGAGGGGTGGTGATATTTCTTCCACAGATTATGATTTTGTTTGGGTTCATAACCATTTTGGAAGATTCTGGCTATATGTCTCGTGTGAGTTTTCTGATGGATTCCATGTTAAGTCGAATGGGATTGGGAGGAAAGTCAGTGGTTCCAATTGTAAGTGGCTTCGCTTGTGCAATTCCAGCGGTCATGGCGGCGCGAAATATTGAGGATGAGAAAAGAAGGTTGATTACCATTTTCATCACGCCTTTCATGAGTTGTTCAGCCAGATTACCAGTTTACGTCTTTTTAGTAGCCTTTTTAGTTCCTGACGGAACTGTATGGGGTATTTTTAACATGCATGGCTTGGTGATGTTAGGATTGTATTTATTAGGTCTCGTTACCGCACTAATTGTGGCTGCTATCATGCAGTTTATGATTAAGAATAAAGGTAATTCAATGTTTGTGTTGGAACTTCCTGTATATCGAAATCCCAGATGGAAGAATGCCTTGGTTTCCATGTATACAAAAGGGAGAACCTTTGTGTTTGAAGCAGGGAAAATCATTTTGGGAATTTCAATTGTACTTTGGTTTTTGACAACTTACGGACCTTCGGAAGATATGAAGTCAATTGATGAAAAGTATGCCGAAGAGTTGAAAGAACAACCAGATAATGAAGAATTGCGGAATCATATTAACGCGGAAAAATTACAACATTCTTACGCCGGGATTGTGGGTCAGTTTATTGAGCCTGTGATTCGTCCTTTAGGATTCGATTGGAAAATCGGAATAGCTGTTGTGACTTCCTTTGCGGCAAGAGAGGTTTTTGTTGCTACGATTTCGACTATATATGGTAGTGGGGAAGAGCCTGAAAAGATCAGTGAGCTTCAGAAAAAGCTTCAAAAGGAGATAGACCCTCAAACAGGAAAGCCAATGATTAATCGTGCGAATGCCTTTTCTCTATTGATTTTCTTTGTTTTCGCCTTGCAATGCATGAGTACTGTTGCAATTGTAAAACGGGAAATGAATAGTTGGAAATGGGCCATGATTCAACTCGTGTTCATGACTGGATTCGCCTATGTAGCGAGTTTTGTAACTTATCAATTGCTGGCCTAATCTACGGTTATTTTATCAGCATCTTTTTTAGAAAGCGCAATGATGTGACCTTCGATTTCAAAAGAAATAGGTCCACTTAGGATTGTTGACTGAAGTCTTTTGATTTCTTTCCCTGGAACAAAGCCTATCTCCATTAGTCGAATCTGACTTTTGTCGTCTAAATCTTCAAGAGATTTGATGATAGCCTTGGTTTCTTTTTTTAATTCTGAAAGCTTCATTAGACAAAGATAATTTCATCTTACAAAAAAAGGCCATCAATTGATGGCCTTTTCTATTCTAGTTTGTTTTAATCCTATTTTTCCGAAGAAAGAGAAGCTTTTAAGTATTCTCTATTCATTCTAGCGATATTATCTAAAGAGATTTCTTTTGGACATTCAACTTCACATGCTCCAGTATTCGAACAATTCCCGAATCCTTCTTCATCCATTTTCTCTACCATGTTCAATACTCTTTCTTGTCTTTCAACTTTTCCTTGCGGCAATAAAGCCAACTGAGAAACCTTAGCTGAAACAAAAAGCATTGCAGAAGAGTTTTTACAAGTTGCTACACATGCACCACAGCCGATACAAGTAGCTGCGTCAAAAGCATTGTCTGCATCTGCTTTATTAATTGGAAGCGCATTTGCATCAATCGTATTTCCGGAAGTGTTTACAGAAACAAAACCTCCAGCTTGAATGATTCGATCAAATGCAGTTCGATCAACTACTAAATCTTTGATTACAGGAAAAGCTGCAGCTCTCCATGGTTCAATTGTAATCGTATCGCCATCTTTAAATCTTCTCATGTGCAGCTGACAAGTAGTAATTGCTCTGTCAGGACCATGAGCCTCTCCATTGATGAACATCGAACACATTCCACAGATTCCTTCTCTACAGTCATGATCAAACGCAACTGGTTCCTTTCCTTCTGAAACCAATTTTTCATTCAATTCATCTAGCATCTCCAAAAATGATTCATCTGGGGAAACATTTTCAACTGTGTAGTTTTCCAATCTTCCTGAATCATTAGGACCATCTTGTCTCCAAATTCTTAAGTTTAATTTCATAACCTTGGATATTGTGTTCTTACTATTTGTAAGATCTAGTTTTTAATTCAATATTCTCATACTTCAACTCTTCCTTGTGAAGTTTTGCTTCCGAAGGATCTCCTGTATACTCCCAAGCTGAAACAAATGTGAAATCTTTATCATTTCTCATTGCCTCTCCCTCTTCAGTTTGTGATTCCTCTCTAAAGTGTCCACCACAAGACTCCGTTCTATTTAGAGCGTCAACGCACATCAATTCTCCTAGCTCCATGAAATCAGCAACTCTACATGCTTTTTCAAGTTCAGGATTCAGTCCATCGGCTTTACCTGGAATAAAAACATCATTCCAAAACTCTTCTCTTAAAGCTCGAATCTCTTTGATTGCAGTTTTAAGACCTTCTTCATTTCTGGCCATTCCACAATATTCCCACATGATTTTTCCAAGTCTTCTGTGCAGACTATCAACTGATTTCGAACCTTTATTATTCATCAGTTTTTCAATTCGATCACGAACTTCTTTTTCTGCTTCATCGAATTCTTTGGTATCCGTTGGAATTTCACCAGTTCGAATATCATCAGCTAGATAATCACCAATTGTATAAGGAATAACAAAATATCCATCAGCAAGTCCTTGCATCAAAGCAGAAGCTCCAAGTCTATTTGCTCCGTGATCAGAGAAATTGGCTTCACCAAGTGCGTAACATCCAGGAATGGTTGTCATCAAATTATAATCAACCCAAATTCCTCCCATTGTATAGTGGATTGCTGGGTATATTTTCATTGGTGTTTCATAAGGATTGTCATCTGTAATTTTCTCATACATCTGGAACAAGTTTCCATATTTCGCCTTTACAACTTCTTTCCCTAATTCTCGAACTAGAGCCATGTTGTTGGTGTCTTCACCTTCCTGAAGAGCCTTTTCCTTACCATATCTTTCAATAGCTGAAGCGAAATCTAAGAAAACAGCTTCACCAGTCTTGTTTACTCCAAAACCAGCATCGCATCTTTCTTTTGCAGCTCTTGAGGCAACATCTCTTGGAACAAGGTTACCAAAAGCAGGATATCTTCTTTCTAAATAATAATCTCGATCTTCAGCAGGAAGATCTTTCGGTTTCTTAGCTCCCGATCGAATTGCTTCTACATCTTCCATTTTCTTCGGAACCCAAATTCTACCATCGTTTCTTAAGGACTCAGACATTAATGTCAGCTTAGACTGATGTTCCGAAGTTCTTGGTAAGCAAGTTGGGTGAATTTGATTGTAACAAGGATTCGCAAAATAAGCTCCTTTCTTGTGAATCTTCCAAGCAGCAGATCCATTTGATCCCATTGCATTTGTAGAAAGGTAGAATACGTTTCCATATCCTCCAGAGCAGATTAAAACAGCATGTGCTGAATGTCTTTGAATTTCCCCAGTTACCAAGTTTCTTGCGATGATACCTCTAGCTTTTCCATCAACAACAACCAATTCCATCATCTCATGTCTGGAATACATGGCAATTTTCCCTTTACCAACTTGTCTGGATAAGGCGGAATAAGCTCCAAGAAGCAATTGTTGACCTGTTTGACCTTTCGCATAAAAAGTTCTTTGCACTTGAACCCCACCAAATGATCTGTTGTCCAATAGTCCGCCATATTCTCTGGCAAATGGAACTCCTTGAGCAACACATTGGTCGATAATGTTTGCAGAAACTTCAGCAAGTCTGTATACGTTGGCTTCTCTTGATCTATAATCTCCACCTTTCACAGTGTCGTAAAACAATCTATAAGTAGAGTCACCATCATTCTGGTAGTTTTTAGCCGCGTTGATTCCACCTTGAGCTGCAATTGAGTGTGCTCTTCTTGCGGAATCTTGGAAGCAAAAAGCTTTTACATTATAACCCATTTCAGCAAGAGAAGCAGCAGCAGAACCACCTGCTAGTCCTGTTCCAACAACAATCACGTCAATTGATCTTTTGTTAGCTGGGTTTACTAGTCTACAATTATTTTTAAAATTGGTCCATTTATCTTTTAATGGTCCTTCTGGTATTTTAGCATCTAATTTTGTCATTTTCCAATGTTTTAATTGATTTACATCTATTCCTTAACCATTAACTCTTATGTGAATAACAATCGGAATTAACGCAAAAATCAATGGAACAATAATTGCGAATGCGTATCCTATTTTTTCGATAATAGGTGTATATTTTTTATGTCTCAATCCAACTGATTGGAAGGCACTTTGAAATCCGTGAATCAAATGGAATGCTAGTGCAACCATTCCCAGGATGTAAATTGAAATCCACATGATTGCGAGTTCATCTTTTCCAAAAAACTTCATTACAACCGTGTATAAATCTCTATATTCTTCTCCTCTTACTTTATAGGTTGGAATACTACCGTAGTGCATTTCAGCCCAAAAGTTTACTAAGTGTATACAGATGAAAGCGAAGATTAAAAGACCCATTGGCATCATGGCTCTCGAAAACCAAGATGAGTTGGCATTCGCGTTTTCTACTTTATACTTTACTGGTCGAGCTTTATTGTTTTGCATCGTCAATAAAACACCATCTACAGCATGAAAAAGTATGGCGATTTTTACAACCCAGGCTACGATTTGAACGAGTGGGTTTTCCGACATGAATTTTGCATACTCGTTGAATCCATGTGCCGTTTCTCTGTTGATTTCAAACATTAACGGAATATTTCCAGCTAAGTGACCGATCAAAAAGAGAATTAAAAATAATCCTGTGATCGACATCCAATATTTCTTAGCAAGAGATGATTTTAATAAAGCAGAATTGCTCATAGTGTAAGTTTATTTTGAATGTAATTTATAGTACTATATCCAAACAAATTTAGTGGACATTGCGAAACGAACAAAGATCGCTTTTTATTTATACTCAATCTAAATAAGGGTCCATAAATCAGCTTTTTCATGTCTGTATTTATTCAAAGCAGACTCTTTCTAAACAACCAGCTGAAAGTCAGATTGTTCTGAACTAAAACAGTTTTTTTCGAAGCAAATAGATTGTGCCAAAAGCGATCAGTGAAATGCTCATGAGCCCCAAACCTAAACCAATATTCCCGTAGATGAAGTTTCCAGAGGAGAATAATCCTGCGTAAATACCAATTACACCTGCTATGGCACCAATGATTTTGATTCCGAGGTTTTCGTATTTGTGATCTTGGAAAATCTTTTCATTGAATTTTTTAAGCACATTGGAATCTGTTCCAGGAGTGATGAGTGTAACAAGAATCCAGCTTATGGTGGTCAGTAGGGTTGACCAAATTATCTTATGATCCTCTTCAATTCCTGTATCCATAAAGTGAAAAGATAAAGCGAAGATTAATGAAAAGACCATTGCTGCAATTTCGGAATAAGCGTTAATTCGATCCCAAAACCATCTCAGAATAAACAATAATCCCGTTCCTGCACCCATCATAATGATGAATTTGAAAGCAGAAAGTGCAGATTCAAAGGTTAGGGCCATTAAACCGCTTAGCAACATCAGTGTAACGATTGATATTCTTGCGACAAAGACCATTTGCTTTTCCGTTGCAGAAACGTTTATAAAACGTTTATAAACGTCATTGACCATATAACTCGACCCCCAATTGAGATGCGTTGAAATGGTTGACATGAAAGCTGCGATAAGTGACGCTAAAATCAAACCTTTTAATCCAGAAGGAAGCTGATTGATCATACTAGGATAGGAGGCGTCATGACCTAATTTGTCGATCGGTAAATTTGGATTTTCCAGTTGCAGGGAAACTAAGGATTCAAGGTCGTTTAAAAGCGGAGCCTTACTTAAATCTTTTTTAGCTTCTTCCGGTGCTTTTTCTTTTAGCAGATAGGCAAGTGATTTCACTTGATAGGAGTTGATGTTCTGCGCAATATATTTTTCTATTCTTTTAAAAGTGGCTTTTGAATCCGCATCTGCATTTTGAGTTTGATGTTCACTAACTGATTTCAAATAGATGACATCTTCATCATTTACATTTTGATCTAATTGATAAACCGCGTCAGCAGAAATTTTAAGTCGATCTACTTGGTCCATTTGCATGGGAAAGTAGATGATTGAGGCTAAGGCGATCAAAATCCAAGGCCAGGGACGCAAAGCATAATGTGCTAGATTAAAGAAAAGCGTGGCGCCAGTCGCATGTTTTTCGTTTTTAGCGGATAGCATTCTTTGAGCGATATAACCTCCACCACCAGGCTCAGCTCCGGGATACCAGGCACTCCACCATTGAATCGCTATTGGAATTAAAAAAATAGGGATCCAAATCGTCGGATCAGAAAAATCTGGAAGCATGTCCAATTTTCCTGTTTCCTGAATAAATTTATTTTCCATGATGCCTGATATTCCTCCAATTTCAGGCATGTCTAAAATATAGATGGTTGCCCAAACAGAGCCAATCATGGCCATGATGAATTGGAAAAAATCCGTAATTAAGACACCTTTTAATCCTCCAAATACAGAATAAACAACCGTAACTACACTTGCAATTATTAAGGTTTCAACTGGTGAAAATCCCAATAGAATTCCGGCAATCTTTATCATCGCGACGCAAACAGTAGCCATGACCACAATATTGAAAAAGAAGCCCAAGTATATGGCTCTAAAACCTCTGAGAAATGCTGCGGGTTTGCCAGAATAACGCATTTCATAAAACTCTAAATCGGTCAATAATTCGGATTTCCGCCAAAGACGTGCAAAAATGAATACGGTAACCATTCCTGTTAATAGAAATGCCCACCAAACCCAATTTCCAGCTACTCCATTTTTCCTTACAATATCAGCTACTAGGTTTGGCGTATCAGCAGAAAAAGTAGTGGCAACCATGGAAACACCTAAAAGCCACCAAGGCATGTTTCGACCAGAAAGGAAAAAATCGGCTGAAGATTTGGAAGAACTTTTGGAAACGGCTATACCGATTATCAAAGAGATTAGGAAGAAACTTCCTATGATGACCCAATCAATTGTTCCGAGTTCCATAAGTTTTTAAGAACAAAAATAAACCCTGAGACCTTATCAGGAATCAGGGTTCAAAAGTCTTTTGAAGAAAATAATGTTAAAAGGGCGTCTATTTCTTTATCCTTTTAATACTGCAACCTCTAGGAGAAGAGGTAGCTGTGCTTATTTTTTTACCTCCTTTGATTTCGAACAAAGTATTTTCGAGATAGGAAGCGTCTGATGTTCTTTTCTTGTCCCAGCTATTGTCAATGGATCCCGTGTAAACTAATTGCATGTTTCCGTCAAATAGGAATACATGGGGTGTTGTCTTTGCACCAAATGCATCAGCTAAAACATGATCTTTGTCCACGACATAAGGCATTTTATAATTTTGCTTTTTAGCATGCGCAATCATTTTATCCATGGAGTCATCTCCATTTCTTTTGGCTTCGTTGGAATTAATTAAAACCATACCAATATTCAATTCTTTGCATTTTTCGTAGATATTGTTGTACTCTTTTTCCCATCCCGGGAAATCAGAACCGCCGACTACGAAGGGACAAGTATTACAAGAAAAGACGACTAATAAGCCTTCTTCTTTTTTTAGATCGTGCAGACTCATCTCTTTACCCGAAACATCTTTCATTTTTCTATCTGGTAAAGGGGCTTTTTTGCCGATTTTTAAAATTTTGTGATCTTCTCCAGGAGTATTGGATAGAGTTAAAAATGCGAAGCCTATGATTACAGGCAAGAATAATTTGTTTATCATCGTGAATTGGAATAAAAATTGTATTTAAAATTAAACATTAATTTTGTTAATTGTTCATTAAGAAAAATAGCCCGTATGCGAGTTTCCATATATTTTCTGATTTCACTTTTCTTTTTCTCCCTCAATCAGCTGCAAGCACAGGATGTTGAGGTTAAAATGAAAAAGTACCCGGCAACTGAATCCTACAGTTTGGGAGGACGAGGTCTATTGGTTTATGGTGAAGATCCAACCAAAAATAGTAACCAAAAGGAAATTGTTTTAATTAAAGAAGGACAAGTGGAGTGGTATTCTCAATTTATGCCTTCGAATTACAATGTGATTCCTGTTTTTTCCAATGAATCAAATTATGTTTATTTCGTTGAGGAGGGTTATGTCAAAGGAGGAAATTTAGGTTATGTTTTTATCGATAATAGTGGGACCAGCCGAAAAGGAAAGATTAATATTTCTTTAGAAATGAGAAAGGTTGGCGTAAAAGATGCCTCCAAGCTTGAATTGGAGAAAATGTACTCAGCAAAATCTTATTTTGTTTTGCTTTTTAATGAAAAATCGGGATCGGAATTTTCTTATTACGCACTGTTTGTAGCTCATGGTTCGCAAAAGATGTATGCCATGAAACTGGTTCAGTCTTCCTATGAAGCGAAGGATAAATTTAAATCTCCTTTTGAGTTCATTGGTACTTCCAGAGAGAAGATTTTATTGGCGCAAAGAGCAGTTGAAGGTGACTTTTCTGGTTTTTATATTTCCGAAATCGATCCTAAAGCGAATAAAGACGAAACTAGGAAATTTGCTTTTCCCATTGGGGACATGACAATTTCTCAAAACATCAGAGTAAAAGGTGTGTATGATATCAATGCAAAACCGATTTCAGCAGGAACGACTATAAAATCGAGAGAAAACCAAGGTGGAATTCTTTTAAGAAAGGACCATATCTACATGTATGGTTTAAATATTGAGAAGGATGTAAAGCGAATGGAGTTTAAGAAAGTTGATATTAATGCGAATGAAAAATGGTCGGTCAAATTTACTTTTGATCCAGATGATTTGGAGCACGAGAGATTGATTTCCAAAATTAAAGCCGGAAACTTTGGGATGCAGATTGAGAAAATTAAAGAGCATTTGATTGGGGCAGTTTCTGGTAAATCAACGATGTTATTTTATATTGACGACGAAAATGGTTCCTTCTCTCATAAGGATTTTGAAACCTATGATTTGGATAAACTGAATAAAAACATCTATTACATATTTGAAAACTTGAGGAAGAAAAGTTTTACCTGGTTTAAATTCTGTGGTTTGAACTTTTATACTTCCGAATCTTCATTTAATAATAAAATGGAGTTTAAGGTAACTTGGCATAAGCTGTGAATGAAATTAAGACCATAATTGGGATTTGTGGAGGATCAGGATCTGGAAAAACAAGTCTCGTTGAAAGAATATCCGAATCTTTTGATGAAGCAGATATTACTGTTTTATCAATGGATGATTACTACAAAGAGATCTCAGAACAGAAAGTTGACGAAAATGGTATTGTCAATTTTGATTTACCAGATGCCATTGAAATCCATCGTATTTTAGAGGACCTAAAAGAATTGAAGAATGGGAATGAAGTTAATTTAAAAGAATATACTTTCAATAACCCTTCAATCATTCCAAAGTACAAAGTATTAAGACCAACAAAAATCTTGATCATTGAAGGAATTTTCTTGCTGTACTTTGAAGAACTGCTAAAGGAATTGGATTTTTCGGTCTATATTGATGTTGACCCTCATATTCAGCTTTCCAGGAGGATGAAAAGAGATTTGAATAATAGAGGATATTCCGAAGATCAAATCAAATATCAATGGGAGAATCACGTGATTCCTTGTTTTGAAAAATATATCGAACCTTTTATTTCAAAGGCTGATATAATAATTGATAACAATGAAAAGGATGAATTTAACGTTCAACCCATTGTAGATAAAATTCATTTAGTAACGGCCTGATGTTCAGCATCAATCGAAGAAATAATCGTTTTCTATTAATCATGGGAGCAGTATTTATCCTTGTTGGATATTTATTGCAAGAAAATATTAGACAAAATGAGATCGATGAAAAGGTCATTCGAAACTTTCAAAAACAATATGTTGAGTATGAGAAGTCGATCACTGAAGAAGTAGAGACCACTTACTCTCTCATTTCAACAAAGCCTGATAAAGAAAATCTATTTCGAAAGATTA
Source organism: Bacteroidia bacterium (assembly GCA_030427935.1). Lineage (GTDB taxonomy): Bacteria > Bacteroidota > Bacteroidia > Flavobacteriales_D > Crocinitomicaceae > JAGQYP01. The sequence goes on from JAUICI010000036.1 coordinate 11,542, forward strand.
ATTTAAACTATGCTCATCAGCTGAAGTCGATGGGGCAATTCATTTTTGTTTATTACAAAGACTCTTTGATCTATTGGACGGATAATACGGTTCCTGTTCCAGACTATTTAGGAAAGGACTTTCAGGTAGCTGAAAATGGTTTTGTAAAGCTCAAAAATGGTTACTATATCCAACATTCAAAATCCAACCGATATTATACAGTATTGGGTCTTTTCCTTGTGAAATCTGAATTTCCTTACGAGAATAATGACCTTGTTAATGAATTTAATCCCTTGTTTAACTTTGGGTATGAAGCAAGAATAACTGATTTAGACGGAGAGCACAATATTTATAATGGTGAAGAGCAATTTGTATTTTCCATTGAATCAAAAGATAAAAAAGAAAGAAATCGCTATTTAGAATTCTTCATCGTTTTCCTATACCTAGGTGGAATCATGATCCTTTTTCAGGCATTAATCAATGCCTTGTACATGCGAATTCCACGTACCTACATTATTCTGGATGGTGCAATTTGTATTCTCATCGGAGTACTACGTTTGGTATCTCTGGAGTATCAATGGTTCGATTTCTTATATGATTTCGAAATGTTTCAACCTAGTTTGTATGCGAGTTCGGCGTATTCCCCAAATTTTGGCGAGTTGGCCATTAATATCGCAACCATCTTCTATTTGTGCATTTTCGCGATAAAACGATTAAACCGAAGCTTCAATAATATTGGAAGTAAAGCCTTTTATAATGTCTTCTTATTGTCTTTTTATTTAGCTGGATTATTTGGTGTTCATTATACCCTTGAGGCTTTAAAAGGATTGATTGAAAACTCTAAGATTCCTTTCGATATTCAGAAATTATTTAGCTTAAGTTTTTATTCCTTCCTCTCCATTATTGGAATGGGTGCACTGATGTATTTGTACTATATCTACATCAAGTTTGTTGTCCGAAAGATTCGAAATTCTTCTATAAAACCAAATCGATTCGCTGTATTTTGGTTTATCACATCGCTACTTTTTTGGGCAATGGAAATGTATAGAGGGGATGACTTATTCGTGGTTGCTTTATTCCCTTTAGTGGTTAATGGATTAATTATCTTTTTTGAATACCGATATCCAACAGAAAACAAGTTCGGAGTCGCCATCATCTTTCTGATTACATTTTCTATTTACGGATCTTATAACCTAAATGAATTCTACTTTGAAAAGGAAAAAAATAACCGAGTCATATATGCTGAGAAGCTGGCCACGGATGAAGACCCGCTAACGGAGATCGAATATGACTTCATTTCCAGAAAAATAGTTCGTGATGAATTTATTTTGGACGCACTTTACACTGGAGAATTAACTGTAAAGTCAGAGTTTGATCAGGAAATGGAATTGAAATATTTCAATAAGTTCTGGGATAAGTATGAGATCAATTTCTATCTATTCAAAAAAGACGGAAACCCACTCATTGATTATAAAGGGACGAATAAGAATTCATTTTCCAAATTAAATCAAATCATCAGTAAACATTGTGTCACATCCTCCATTAATGCCAATATTCATTATGTGACGGATTATACAGATAAATTGGCCTACATTATTCGTCAGCCCATAAAGAATAGTGATTCTCTTGTGGGTTATTTGTATTGTGATTTGAAGTCTAAGATTATTCCTGAAGCTATTGGTTTCCCAACGCTTTTGATGGATAAAAAGGCGAAGATTTTTGAAGAATTGGAGTCCTATTCTTTAGCGAAATATGTCAACAATAAACTCGTAAATAAAAGGGGAGATTTCAATTATTCCCTTGACCCTGCTTTCTGGAGAGATGCCTCGGGAGGAACCAATTCATTTGTGAATGTTGAAGGTTACAATCATTACATCTACATTCTGAACGATAGGGACTTTTTCATTCTCTCGCGTGAAAACACAGATCTTGTCAAATTTGCTACCACCTTTTCCTATTTGTTTGCCATTTTTGGACTCTTACTTTTGATTCCCCTCATCATCAATGAATGGCCCAAAGGTTTTTCCATTAAAAACATCAGCTTAACAATACGGATTCAGTTTATATTGATTGGATTGGTTTTAGTCTCTTTACTTGTATTTGGAGTTGGAGCCGGAATATTTATCCGTCATCAGTATCATACCAATACAAAAGACTTTATCCGTGAGAAAATGAATTCGGTTAAAACGGAAGTTGGTCAGAAACTTGGTGCAGAGGAGGATTTAACTGATCCCGCTTTGAAGAATTACATGGAATTTATTTTGTCTAAGTTCTCCAAGGTATTTGTCACAGATATCAATTTGTACGATTTAAATGGTGAGTTATTAGGATCCTCTCGACCAAAGATTTTCCAGTCAGGATTATTGAGTAATCGAATGAATCCGGATGCATTTAATCAAATGAATTTGAAGAATAGATCTGAGTTTATTCACAATGAACGGATTGGGAAATTAGATTATTTGTCGGGTTATGTTCCTTTCATTAATGAAAACGGAAAAATATTGGCCTACTTGAATTTGCAGTATTTTGCTCAACAGAGTGAATTGGAAACCCAGATCTCACGGTTCATGATCGCCATTATTAATGTTTTCATCATTCTATTTGCCTTTTCGATTATTGTAGCCATTCTAATTTCAAACTGGTTAACCAAACCACTGAAACTGGTCTCCAATAGTTTGAAGACCATCAAATTTGGTAAGTCGAATGAACCTATCAATTATAAAGGAGAGAACGAGATTGGAATTTTAGTTCGTGAGTATAATTTGAGAGTAAAAGAACTGGAAGATTACGCCAATCAGTTGGCAAAATCTGAAAGGGAAAGTGCCTGGAGAGAAATGGCGAAACAGGTAGCTCATGAGATTAAAAATCCTCTGACACCAATGAAGCTAGGTATTCAGCATATGAATCGACTTATGGAATCGGATGACCCGAATGTGAAGACCAAAATTAATAAGCTAAACAAGTCCTTGATTGAGCAGATTGAGTCTTTGACCAGAATTGCAAACGAATTTTCAAATTTCGCCAAAATGCCTAAAGCAAAGGATGCGGATGTAGATCTCATCGATATTTTAAATGCTTCCATGCACACATTTGATGAATATGAAGATGTCGATATCCAGTTTAATACAAATGGCATCGAGAAAGCCGAGTATTTTGCCGATAAAGAGCTGATCATCCGAATATTCAACAACCTTTTGAAGAACGCCATACAAGCGAAAAAGAGGGAAGAAGAATGCAAAATCATTGTTGAATTTAAGGATACCGATGCCAATTATTTGATCACCATTGAGGATAATGGAATTGGAATCCCTGAAGATCAAAAAGCGAAAATCTTCGTTCCAAATTTCACAACAAAATCACAAGGTACTGGCCTTGGATTGGCAATGGTCAAGAATATTATTGAAAATTATCAAGGAAAGATTACCTTTACTTCCGAAGAAGGAAAAGGAACAATTTTCTACGTTTTTCTACCAAAAACTAAAAAGATAGATTAAATGGATCCATTTGTATTGATCATATTTTTCTCCAGTATTATTATCGTTTCGTTTTTCTGCAATATCCTTGCTAAGAAAACAAATATCCCCTCTGTTTTAATGTTGATTGGAGTTGGTCTGTTAGTTCAACCTATCATTGATGCCACCAATCCCGATATTCCAAGGTTTCAGGTTTTGGAAATCTTGAAAGTTCTAGGAAATGCCGGTTTGGTCATGATTGTTCTGGAGGGTGCATTAGATCTTGAATTGACCAAGGAAAAAAGACCTATGATCATCAATTCTTTTTTAACTGCGATCATTGGTTTATTTGCATCTACAGCCGCAATCGCTGCAATCATTTACTATATCTATGGCATCATCAACCCAAATGTTCAATTTTACGATTGTATCATTTATGGAATTCCGCTTTCAATCATGAGTTCAGCCATTATCATTCCTAGTGTGGGAGGATTGGCAGGACATAAGAAAGAATTCATGGTTTATGAAAGTACATTTTCAGATATTTTAGGAATTATGCTTTTCTATTTTCTAATTGGAAATGAAGAAAGTGCCCCCTATTCAGTGGCGATCAATATTGTTCTAAATGTTGTGGCTACAGTTGTTGTTTCTGCCATTGTCGCCTATGGATTGGTCTATATTTTCCAAAGATTGAAGACACAGGTAAAACTGTTTTTGATCATTGCGGTTTTAATGCTGATGTTTAGTTTAGGAAAGATGTTCCACTTAAGTGCCTTATTAATCATTTTGGCTTTTGGATTGGTTTTAAGAAATCCAACCATCTTTTTTCGAGGTCCACTTGAAAAGTTCGTTACTGCTGAAAAAGTGAAGCCAATTATGCACGATTTTCACATTCTTACATTGGAATCGGCCTTTGTGATTCGAACATTTTTCTTCGTTCTTTTTGGGATGTCCATTACGCTTTCTACCTTATTCAAATGGGAGGTTTTGACGATAAGTTTGGGGATTATTGCCAGTCTTTATATTGTTAGGTGGATTATTTTAAAAATCATCGTCAAGAAAAACATTTCACCTTTAACCTGGATTGCCCCTAGAGGATTAATTACCATTTTATTATTCTTTGTAATTGCAGGTCATCAATCGCACATTATTGAAGAATTTGATCCAGGAATTTTATTGTTTGTTATTTTGATTTCATCCTTGATTATGTCTGTAGCATTGATTACTTATAGAGGAGAAAAAGTGGCTGATGTTCTGATGCCACAAATCCCTATCAAAATCATCAATAAGGATAAAGATTCAAAAGAGAAAAAGGAATACATGAAAGATCGAATTGAACAGAATGTTGAAAATCAAAATTTTGATTAATATTTGATTTTTTTCAATTCTCCGAGGTCGTTTCGAATAAACCACTTTCCGGTTTTTTCTCCTTCCTCATAGTTTCCTTTCTGAAGAATTTCACCATTCTCGTCTATTTCATGGTACAAGCCGTGTAGATTTCCAGAAAAGTCGTATTCGCAGGAAATTTTTTTCTGACCATTTTCAAAGAATTCGGTATGCTGACCAACTTGTTTTCCTTTTCTAAAATAAGAAATACTTAAGGTGTCTCCGTTTTCGTAAAAGCTCACCCATTTTCCATCTTTCGATCCTGTAACATAATCATGGTCTCCGATTTCCTTTAGATTACCGTTCTCATAGTATTCCTTACTTTGACTTTCTAAAACTCCTTTTGAATTATAGAATTCTGTTCTTTTGATTGCACCGTCTTCATAGTACTCAATCCAATCCCCCTTTTTGGTATTCCGGAAATAATCGTATTCACCTTTTAAGGATACATTCCCATTTTTATAGAAATTCAAATAGATTCCGCAAAGTTTGTTTGAATGATATTGGGCCTGTCTTTTTAGATTTCCGTTTTTAAAATAACTCTTCCAAACACCTTCTTTTTTTGTCTGATAAGGAGAGTATTTTCCTTCTTGTTTCAAGACTCCACTTTCGTAGTATTCTTTGTATTCACCAACTTGTGAACCACGCATGAAGTTTTCAATTTTTTGCAGTTTACCACTTTCAAAATAGTGTTTCCAAATACCTTCTTTTTGACCTTTATCAGAATAGGTTCCTTCGGCCTTTATGTTTCCGTTTGCATGGTAATCCGCAAAAGGACCAATATGGGTGGAATCCACTGCTTCTTGGGCGAAAGAAAAAAGGCTAAAAAATAAAAATATGAGTGTGAATCTCTTCATGACAATCAATTTCAGTGAGTTCAAAATTAAATAAATTTGAAAAAATAGCATCTAATCAGTTTGAAATAAAGCGATTACTTTAAGTATTCCAAGGAAATACATGTGAGATTTTTACATAAAATAAAGCTTCTGTATCTTGTGAATATCCGAGTTTCCCTTAATTTTGCGACTTCCAAAAATAATCGAAAATGAAACGTAGTAGAATTGTTGATATACTTGATAATCCGAAAATTGGAGAAGAACTAAATGTAAAAGGATGGGTACGTTCTTTTAGAAATAATCAGTTTATCCAAATAAATGATGGATCTACGATTAAGAATATTCAAGCTGTTGTGGATCTTAATTCTTTTTCAGACGAAGATTTAAAAGGAATCAGTGTAGCATCCTCAATTAGCGTTGTTGGAAAACTGGTAGAGTCTCAAGGAAAAGGACAGTCATGTGAGATTCAAGTAAACACGTTTGAAGTTCTTGGTAAAGCAGATCCGGAAGAAGTTCAGAAGACAGTGATGCAACCAAAAAGACATTCACTTGAGTTTTTAAGAGATCAAGCTCATTTGAGATTTAGAACCAATACTTTTGGAGCAGTATTCAGAATTCGACATGCTGCTTCATACGCGATTCATAAGTATTTTAATGACAAAGGTTTTTATTATTTGAATACGCCAATTATTACAGGTTCTGATGCTGAAGGAGCTGGTGAAATGTTTCGAGTATCCGTTTTTCCGCCAAACGAGGCTCCATTGGATGAAAGTGGAAGCATTAATTGGAAGGAAGATTTTTTTGGAAAGGAAACGAATTTGACTGTTTCTGGTCAGTTAGAAGCTGAATTAGGTGCTTTGGCCTTAGGAGCCGTTTATACTTTTGGACCAACATTTAGAGCAGAGAATTCCAATACATCTCGACATCTTGCAGAGTTTTGGATGATTGAGCCTGAAGTCGCTTTCAATGATCTGAAGGATAATATGGATCTGACTGAAGATTTCTTGAAATATGTTTGCACTTATATTTTGGATAATTGCAAGGATGACCTGCAATTCCTGAATGAAAGAGGAATTAACGAGGACAAGCAGAAGCCTCAAAATGAAAGACAGGAATTAAGTTTGATCGAAAGACTGGAATTTGTTGCGAATAATGATTTCGAAAGAATCACGTATACAGAAGCCATTGATTTGTTGATGCAATCAAAACCATATAAGAAGAAAAAATTCAAGTATCCGGTTGAGTGGGGAACGGATTTGCAGTCGGAACATGAGCGCTACTTAGTGGAGAAACATTTTAAAAAGCCTGTAATCATTACGGATTATCCCGCTTCCTTTAAGGCCTTTTACATGCGCCTGAATGAGGGCGGAAAAACAGTTGCCGCAATGGATGTTTTATTCCCCGGTATTGGTGAAATCGTGGGTGGATCCCAAAGAGAAGAAAGGTTTGAGGTCTTAAAACAAAAGATTGCAGATTTCAATATTCCTGAAGAAGAGTTATGGTGGTACTTAGATACACGTAAATTCGGAACCGTAGTTCATTCAGGGTTTGGATTAGGTTTTGAAAGAATGGTGATGTTTTTAACAGGTATGGGAAATATTAGAGATGTTATTCCTTTCCCTCGAACACCAAAGAATGCGGAATTTTAAGCATTTTTCTTATATTTAGTCAAAGGAGATTTTCACATGATAAAACAGACTTTAAATCAAAAGCTTCTACAAAAACTTTCGCCTCAGCAGATTCAATTGATGAAATTGCTGCAAATCCCTACGATCGAGCTTGAACAGAGAATTAAGCAAGAAATTGAAGAGAATCCAGCATTGGAAGAAGGAAAAGAAGAAGTTGCGGAGTCTGATTTGGATTACGAAGAGAAGGGAGAAGTTAAAGAATCCGAACAAGAGTTTGATATCAGTGATTACTTAGATGATGATATGCCTTCCTATAAATCACAATCCAATAATTACAGTGCGGACGACGATGATAAGGCCGTTCCTTTTTCTCAAGGAAGAACTTTTCATGAATTATTGGATGAGCAGTTAGGTTTAAGAAAACTAAGTGATACGGATATGGCAATCGCCAAAATGTTGATTGGAAATATCGATGAAAATGGTTACCTCAGAAGAGAATCGGAAGCACTTGTGGATGATTTAGCTTTTTCACAAAATATTCATGTCGAAGAATCAGATATTGATCGCATTATTGAAGTCATCCAAGAATTTGAACCGGCAGGTGTAGGTGCTCGAGATCTAAGAGAATGCCTTTTGCTTCAGATAAAAAGGAAAGACTCAGGAGATATCATCATTTACACGGCAAAGAAAATTCTCGAAGATCATTTTGAAGAATTCACAAAGAAGCATTACTCCAAGATCTTAAAAAAGCTGGAAATCGGTGATGAAGATTTGAAAGATGCTATTGAAGAAATCATCAAATTAAACCCTAAACCAGGGAATTCGATGAAGGAATCTTCTCGTGATTTCCAAGCGATTATTCCGGATTTTATCATCATGGAAAATGAAGGTAAGCTGGAATTATCTCTGAATGCAAGAAATGCGCCTGAACTAAAAGTAAGCAAAGGCTACGAGCAGATGCTTAGAACTTATGCTGAAAGTAAAACGAAGAATAAAGCGGAGAAAGACGCAGTTATGTTCGTGAAGCAAAAAATTGACTCTGCAAAATGGTTTATTGATGCCATTAAACAAAGACAACAAACTCTGCTTTTCACCATGAATGCCATTATGGAATACCAAAAAGAGTATTTCCTAACTGGAGATGAGACCAAATTAAAACCCATGATTCTAAAAGATATCGCTGAGGTAGTTGGTTTGGATATCTCAACAATATCAAGGGTTGCGAATAGTAAGTATGTTCAAACGAACTATGGAATCATGTCTTTGAAGTTTTTCTTTTCTGAATCTCTTTCAACGGATTCGGGTGAGGAAGTATCTACCAGAGAGGTGAAAAAGATTTTACAAGAGGCTGTTGAAGGGGAGAACAAAAAGAAACCATTAACGGACGAAAAACTTGCAGCTGTATTGAAAGAAAAAGGCTACAACATCGCTAGAAGAACGGTCGCGAAGTACAGAGAACAATTGGGGATTCCAGTAGCCAGATTGAGAAAAGAAATTTGATGAAGATTGTAGCCAACATCATTTCAGTCCTTTTTCATCCACTGTTTATTCCTACAGTTGGCGTTTACTTACTTTTCTCGACTCCCACAGAATCTATTTCTTACATCAAAACGGATAGTTTTTATTTCTTCGAAGACGAATTCAAAATTCGCCTCTATTCCTTAATGGCTGTATTAACCATTGCCGCTCCTTTTTTAAGTATGATTGTATTGAAAACTGGAAGAGTCATAAGTTCGTACAAATTGGAAAATGCGGAAGAACGTACAATCCCCCTAATCATGATGATCGTTTATCTCGGAATCGTGACGGTACAAATGTACATCATGGACCCAGGAAATATCATCCCATGGCTTGTTAAAACCTATGTCATCAGTGTAGCGCTTTCCGTATTTGTTATTTTAATACTGAATCGATACACCAAGGTTTCCTGGCATACTGCAGGTATAGCTTCTTTAATCGCATTGATGTATGTGTATTTAAAATATCAGATTAATTATAATGAATGGATTATTCCCTCCCTATGTATCATTCTTGGAATCGTTGCGACGAGCAGATTGATTTTAAATCAACACAAGGAAAGCGAACTTTACCTGGGAGCTTTGATTGGATTTGGAAGCACGTATTTACTGACTACTTATCTTTAGTCCTCCGTTACGGTTGTGTCCACGTCATCGCAACCACAATCCTCTTCTTTTTCGATCCCCTGATCTTTTTCGAATTTGTCTTCTTTAGGCTCTTGTTTGCACGCTGCAAAAGCGAATAGACCTAAGATGAATATGAATTTCAGATTTTTCATGGAGCAAATTTAAGCTTTCTAAAGAAATTTTTGCGGTCTTTTAGATTCTTTAACGCGGTTAGAATAATCTTTTTCATGTTTAGCGGGTGAGGGTAGTGTCTCGCCCAATGATTTGGGAGGTTGGAGGAATTCTGACCTCCCTTATTTATTTTGTTCAATATGTTGTATCCACCATTCCTTAGCTTTGGTTTGATTCCAGCCTTTGACCGACATATTACTTAAAGTGGATAAGATTTCACCGATATTTTCCGGACGATCATCCATCTCTTTAGCCAAGCAACTCATAACCAATTTTGTGAATTCCTCTGGTAAATCTTCATTGGTGAACTCATTCATTTCTTTTGGTTGCGTATGGAGAATGTCCGATAGTAGAGAGGCCTTGTCGATGTGGTCGAACACTTTTCTTCCTGTAATCAAATAATAAGCGACCATTCCAATGGAATAAATGTCGGACTTTGGATGGCTCAGCTGTGGCCTTAAAAATCGTTCAGGAGCCATATAAACTGGCGTTCCTTGAATCACAGCTTCCTGAGTCATTTCAAGATCATCACCTTCAATGTCTTTGACCAAACCAAAATCCAAAACCTTTACAAAGTCATACAATCCACCTAATTTACAAATCATGATATTCATTGGTTTGATGTCTCGATGAACTAGCCCATGCTCATGTGTTTCGGAGAGTGAATAGCAAATCTGTTTCAATAAAACGATGGTCCGATTCAATGGCAACGGCCCTTCAATTTTGATAAGATCCTCTAAAGTAATTCCCTCCAAGAATTCCATGGCATAATAAAAGCGATCTCCTTCTGTATAACCAAAGTCATGGATTTGAATGGTATGCGGATTTGTTAGCTGACTGGCTAATTGTACTTCTCGTTCAAATCTTTTGATGGTGTCCTTATTGTGGCTGAATTCACTTTTAAGTAGCTTCACCGCATTTGGTCTTGATAAAAAGGCATGTTTAGCCAAATAGACTTCACCCATTCCTCCTTCTCCAATATGTTTGATAAGGGTATATTGACCCAACATGGAAGTTTCCCCAATTTCTTTATGGAGCTTGGCAACTTGATAGGATGAAATAAATGAGTAGATTACAAAACCGATTAACAAACCTATGAGAATGATTAATATGAGGTTAAGGTAGTGAACCGGTTTCAGAGTTTCTTCTGTAGGCAATTCGGTGATGATTCCAATATTGTATTTTGGAAGCCAAACATATGCTCCAATTGTTTTATTCCCATTAAAAGTATAGTAAGGTTCTGGTACAGTTTGGATATCTCGAGCTTCTTTGTGTTTTTTGTCGGAAAGTGCTAAGCGAACAGGCAGAATTAATTTACCAGATTCATATTTGGCTAAATCTAAAGTATTGTTCTCTTTGAGAGCACCTTTTAAATCGATTAGCTTCAGGTTTAAAGTAGGGTCTTCAAATTCTTCAAGAATACCGTAGTTTTTTAGTTCATCCACATCATCTACAGAAGAAATTAAATAACCTTTTTCATCGAAAGCATAGGTGTGTCCAGTTTTTCCAATTCGATGCGCTTCCAAAATTTCATTGAATCCTGTTTCGGCGAAAAACGCAAACCCTAGAGTTGCAATAGCATTTTCTTCAGATTTGATACTGCAATCCAACCAGCAAATTGAGATCATCGTGGAGTCACTGCTATTATTCTGAATACTTGATCTTTCTTGAAGAAAAGGTCGGGTAAACTTAAATCCATCCGTTTGTAATTTAGGAAGAACGATGCGCATCCCGTCTTCATTTAATTTTTCTCCAAGTCGCTTTTTTACATTACAGGCAACACGGAAACCGGAGGCATCGATAATGCTGAAAGACGGGGATTCTAAAATCTCAATAATGGGGTTTAGTCTAGCAACAAGTGCTCGATGAACGGGATCGTTCCAAATGGAATCGGGATGGCCAAATTTCCCCATGCCATACTTTTGGGTGAGGAAATTGGTCGATGCAATAATCATGGAGTCTCGCGATAGAGCTTCGGTAATATTTGCCTTGTCCTTAATCCAGTCATCTAAGGAATGTGTAGTGGCTTGTAGATTGTGCTCCAAAGAATGCTCGTTCAATCCGATGATGGAAGATTTCATTTGTTGCTGAATCCAAATTCCGATGCTGATTAAGGTGATTATGACCCCAATCAAAAGGAGATTGTATCTCAATTTTTGATTCCTCTTTTTTTGAATTTTTTTGAGGGTAATTTCAAATTCAGATTCCTCTTTGCTCTGGGTGGTTTCCATCCTTTTCTGAATGGGGGCTTCAAAAATGCTATCTTCATTATGGTTTTGAACCAATGATTGCACTTCCTCAATCATTTCAGTATCTTCTCCACATTCTTTTTTGATGAATGCCATTCGTTCTTCTGAAGGTAATTCGATTGCCTTTAGAAAGATTTCTTTGATACGAATTTGGTTCTTGTCCATTATTCTGTTTGAAACAAAATTAAGACATATACTTTAATCAAAAAACAAACGGACCATCTTTAGCGAATTCGGTGTATATCAATCACTTATTTTGAAATCTTGGCCAAATTCGGTATATTAGGAACTATTACCGAACTATAACCAGAACAAATGGCTACTGTATTTGAAACAAGATTGATCGGGAATATCGGAAAAGATGCTGTCGTGAAAGAAATGAATAAAGGCTTGATTGCGATTAATTTTCCGGTTGCTCACAATAAGAATTGGAGAGACAAGAAAACAAACGAACAAAGAACCAAAACAACATGGGTAAACTGTACGATTTGGAAAAAGGAAGGGTCCAATATGCGCATACTGGATTTTCTTACAAAAGGCACCTTGGTTGAGGTTGTTGGAACGCCTTTCGCTAAGGGCTATTTACAGGAAGATCAATCTGTTAAAGCCGAAATCAGACTGAATGTTTCTAAAACCAATATTCTAAAACCTGCCAAGACCGGAGACAATGCTTCCCTAGACGATTACAACCTTAATGAAGCCGAAATGGAGTTTGATTCTCAGGATTTTAATTAATTTCTTTCAAAAAGAAGCTATTTTTTTATCCATTTTCTTTTGTAGAAATCTCAAATGATATATATTTGCCCTCGCAATTTTATTGCGGGAGAGTAAATTCCTCCTTAGCTCAGTTGGTTAGAGCATCTGATCCCGATTATCGGGAAGGGTCTCAAGCCGAGAGGGTTAAAGAGAAAAGTTGAAATAAAAAGTAAATTCCTCCTTAGCTCAGTTGGTTAGAGCATCTGATCCCGATTATCGGGAAGGGTCCCAAGCCGAGAGAGTTGAAGAGAAAAAGTTGAAATAAAAGAGTATATTCCTCCTTAGCTCAGTTGGTTAGAGCATCTGACTGTTAATCAGAGGGTCCCTGGTTCGAGCCCAGGAGGGGGAGCAACAAAGGTCATGCAAAGCATGGCCTTTTTTTATTAACCACTAAATCAAATCACAATGGAATATTACGTTTATATTCTCCACTCATCTTCTATTGATAAATATTATGTTGGTCAAACTTCCAATATCGAGAATCGCTTGAAGTTTCATAATTCTTCTGAGTACAATAAAATTTGGACCAAACGTGGCATTCCATGGGAACTAGTCTATTTGGAGAAATGTGAGAATAAATCAGCAAGTTTAAAGAGAGAAAAATACATTAAAAGACAAAAGAGTAGAGTCTATATTGAAGATTTAATATCCTCTAAAGTTGGTTAGAGCATCTGATCCCGATTATCGGGAAGGGTCCCTGGTTCGCCTGTGCCGGTGCTATGAAACTTATTTGGAGTGGAACGGAGAATTAG
>JAUICI010000037.1 GCA_030427935.1 Bacteroidia bacterium
TATAAACTGGGCCCACATTGCTTAATCAGATGTTTATTCTGATTGGGATTGTGGGCTTTTTTTATGAACTCATGTGCCGGTCCCCGAGTACGACTGAGCGATTGTACAGCGAAGCGAAACAATCAGTCGAAGTCGAATCGAGGGGTTGTTTGTTAACGCAGAGTCGCTGAGTATTCGCAGAGTTCGGAGAGTTTGAAAAGTAGACGATAGATAATAGACTTTGGGCCCACATTACTTAATCAGATGTTTATCTGATTGGGATTGTGGGCTTTTTTTATGAACTCATACGCCGGTCCCCGAGTACGACTGAGCGATTGTACAGCGAAGCGAAACAATCAGTCGAAGTCGAATCGAGGGGTTGTTTGTTAACGCAGAGTCGCAAAGTATTCGCAGAGTTCGCGGAGATTTTAAATTTGCTGATTGTTTGATTGGTAGCACGAAGAAAATTACACCAACCCGATTGATTAAATTTTCGTTTACCTTTACAATAATCAACCTGATATACAATGAAACACCTTTACTTACTCTTGATCTTGTTTGGACTGAATGGATTTAGTCAAAATTACATTCCTTTTCCAACAGAAAATGTAGCTTGGATTGAAAGTTATTCTGGAATGGAAACTTTATGTGGAGTTACTCAATATTACACTACAGGAGATACAATAATTGGCAATCAAACATATCAGAAACTTAGGAGATACTACAAACATCAGATGTCTGATTTCTTCGGAAACTGTAATGGAATGCTCCAAGAAGGTGACTACCTCAAAGGATTTTATAGAAACGATTCAATAAATAAAAGAGTTCTATGGCAATATCCAAACGACACAACGGAATATACTCTTATTAGATTTGACTTTAATATTGGCGACACACTAGATAGTTGTTTAGTTTGTGGCGGTCAAATAGTAACAGATATTGACTCAGTATTAATAGATTCAGAATACCATAAGAGATTTAAAATTGATTCTTGTTATCAAGTTGGAAATGGATCCGAGAATTACATAATTGAAGGCATAGGTTCATTAAGGGGAATGTTTGAACCAATTTTCTGTCCCTTTGAACAATTTTATGATTTAACCTGCTTTATAAACGATGGATATTATCATGGTTTTGATTTATGGGGAGGTTTCTGTGATTATGTAAGCACCCATGAAATCGAGTCTAAAGATTTGAATCTAATTTCAATATTCCCAAACCCCACGCATTCCAAAATCAATATAAACTTTGGAACCACCAAATTTTCCTCCATTTCGATTATTGACCTCTCTGGAAGAACTTTGAAAGAGATTAATACTAATGGAAAGAGTCATGTTAAGATTGATTTATATCAGCTTTCAAAAGGATGCTATATATTCCAACTTAAAGAAGAATCTGGAAATATTCGAAGTAAACGAATCATCAAACAATAGGACCTACTTCCATTCATCACAAATCTTATTTCTCAAGGAAAATCGATTCGTATATTTGACTAAAATTCGATTTTCATGAAAACACTCCTTCTTCTATCATCCATCCTCTTTACTCTATTTGTCTTTTCCCAGGACAAATACATCAACCGAGGGAAATTGAAGTCGAAGAATTTTGTGACTTCAGTTCCTTACATCATGAAGAATCAGAAGATTATTATTGATGTGGAGATTAATGGGAAGACTTATAAATTTTTGTTTGACACCGGTGCTCCCAATATGATTGCAACTGAAATTCTCAAGGATGTGGAATTCAAAACTTTGAAAACGATCAATGTTCGCGATGTCAACAATGACAAAGAACGGATGCAAATGGTCAGCATTGACGAACTTAAATTGGGAGATGCCATTTATAAAAAATCAACAGCAATTACAATCAAAAAATCCGAAAACATGGTGTTTCAATGCTTTGGTATTGATGGCATCATTGGGAGCAATCTCATTCGAAATAGTATTGTTCGCATTGATGCAATTAAGAAAGAACTTCAGTTTTCAGATCGGTTAGATTTATTAGATATCCCAGAGTTTGCCAAATCAGCGGAAATGGTTTTTAAAGACAATCAGAGTTCTCCTTTCATTAAGGTGCACTTACTGGGAAACAATTGGAAAAGAGGTCATGAATACGCCATGTTCGACTCAGGGATGGGTGGTCTATTTGATTTAGCTGTTGGTAATTTAGCGGTTTATCAAAAAGATACATTATTCAGCGATATATGGTCAGGAACTGGAAGTTCTTCCATCGGACTATTTGCAGAAACAAATAAACAGAAAGAATACCGGGTTTTAATCCCTGCTCTGAGCATTGGTGATGGGCATTTACTGAACCTGACAACGATCTCAACCGTTTCAAAAAAATCGAGATTCGGAGCTGAAATTTTGGATTATTGCTCCATGACTTTGGATTATAAAAACAAGAATTTCTATTTCGAATGGAAGGCCGACTCCATGGATGTAAATGAACCTCAGTATGATTTTACCCCAACTTTATTTGAAGGCAAAATGGCCGTAGGATCCGTTTGGACGGAATCACTTTCTGAAAAATTGGAATACGGCGACCTCATCCTAAAATTCAATGATATCGACGTATCCAACATCAATATCTGCGAACTCATCACAAAAGAATCCATTTACCGAAAATGGCTCGAAGCTGAAATCACTTTCAAAAAGAAGAACGGTGAAATCCTCAAAATGAAAATGAGGAAGAAGTTTTTGAATGAGTGATTGGATGTTTGGACTTTTGGATTTTTGGATGATTGGAAGTAAATGTGGAAATGTGCTAATTAAGTTTTGAATTTATCATTTTGAATTTTGAATTAAAAAAGACCTTTTTTAATTGGTCGACCGGAAAAGATTCTGCTTTGGCTTTGTATAAACTGATGCAGATGGAGGATTATTCAGTGGATCATTTGCTGACTTCCGTTAACGCACATCACAGCCGTGTGAGCATGCATGGTCTCAGACGCAGTTTGATGGAAAAGCAATTGGAATCGATTGGACTCCCCTATTCGACTTTGGAACTTCCTGAAAACCCGAGCATGGAAGAGTACGATGAACTCATGCATGCAAAAATTCAATATTTTAAAGCAAATGGATTTTCACATTCGGCTTTCGGAGACATTTTTCTGGAAGATCTTCGGAAATATCGAGATGAAAAATTGGCCTCAGTGGGATTGGAAGGAATCTATCCGCTGTGGAAACGAGACACCAAAGAATTACTAGAAGAATTTCTGTCTCTTGGTTTTAAAACCATCCTCATCAGCATCAATCTGGAAAAATTACCCCAAGAATTCTGTGGAAGAGTCATCGATGAAAGCTTTTTAGCCGACTTACCTGCAGAAGTAGACCCTTGTGGAGAAAACGGCGAATTCCACACCTTTTGCTTTGACGGACCTATTTTCAAAGAAGCCATTTCATTCGAAATCGGGGAACAAATCATTCGATCATACCCCAACCCATCCGAACCCGGAAAAGAAGTCAAATATGCTTTTCAGGAATTGAAGTAGTTTTCGGTTACAAAAAAAGTTTATTAATTCATTAGTGCTTGCAGAAACCAAGAATTTTGAGGTACAATTCTTTCAATAACAATATAATTGGTTTCAGGTGTGTATAAAATTGTGTGGACCCCAACGGCCCATTTCCTCAATCCAATTTCTTTAATAATGAATTCACCAGAATTAGGGTTATTTCCTAACCATTCCATCGTTACAAATAGCATTTCTTGATAGGCATCGGCTTTTTCCATGCTCAGTTCTAAAAACTTTACGGCATTCTCAAAAATATCAACAAGATCTGATTCAGCTTTTCTTGTTACTTTATACATTTGGCCTATAAGTTTTTATATTTTGCACGAAGATTTTTTCTATGTTTTCCGGGGTCAAAGTCTTCATTAATTCCTGATTCCCTAGCCTCCTCTACCATTTTTATAATATGCTCTCTGGCCTTCTTCTTTTCCATAAGAAGCCTTAAACCCTCCCTGAGAAGTTCACTGGCATTCTTATAGTGCCCTGAATCCACTTCACTTTTTACAAATTCGTCCAATTCATTTCCCAAGATGAAAGATGTTGTTTTACTCATTGTTTCTTCTTTTTTGAAATAACTTTACATAAATATACTACAAAATAGTATATCATACTAGAAATTAGTATAATTTTTTACTCGTACACATTTAAATAAAATAGAATGCAAAGTGCATCAATTTTTCATTTCTTGCACTGAGCTCTGGTAGTGAACTTGTCGAACTATCTAGAAGTATTAACCTTTCATTCCTTGTCCGACGTAACTTTAAGCGAAGTTGGATAATCTTTCATTTTTCATCTTGGTCCCTGAGCTCCGTCGAAGGGTTCATTTTTCATCAAATAAAACAACCCCTCATACTTCTCAGGTCTGAAATTTTCATGAGAAGAAATGTAATCAAAGATCAGTTTTAAGTGCTCATTGTACAGTTCCAATTGCTCCTTCATCTCTTTATCATCAGGCATCTTGAATTCTTTTCGAAATAAGTAACGCATCAAATAGGACGAAGTGTATGACTCATGTCCAAACGGCTTTTTGGATTGCATGAAAATTAGATCCGCATTATGCAACATGGTAAAAGGGTAAAAATTGAGTTTACTTTCTCTTTCCATGGAAGCTAAATGCAAAATGGGCAATTCATACTTTGAAGAATCTCTCTTCAAGGTCGCATACATATCAGACCACATGTCTTCTAGTTTCTCCTGAGTCCTGCCCTCTGCAGTCGTTTCCATACATACAAAAGCCTCTACATCCTCTTTCGTTCGGAGAAAAGCATATCCCGTTTGAGCCCCCATGGAGTGTCCAATAAAAAAACAATCATTTCCATGCGTAATTTCCTTAGCAAATTCGATCAATCTTTTTGGCGAAGTTTGATTATAGCCCATCCCCCATTTTATTTGGGACCCATAGGTTTTCCCTTCAACTGGTAAATGAAAATTTGCCGAAATAAACACGTAACCTCTGCTTGCGAAATATTCTGCCATGACATAATTTTCATCGGAGTGGCCTTGAGCTCCATGATGATATACAATCACAGGAAAATTGGGATTTGGAACTTCATTTCCTTTGTAAGAATAGACCGGTAATTCTTTAAACCTATTGAAGACTTCTTGATGCGAAACCTTGTATTTTATATCTTGATATTGAACAAAGTCCTTCTCCACATGATACCAAATAGAAGCAGAGTCCTTTTTTAACTCTAAATGCTTGTGAACTTGCTTTAAATCATCTGGAACTTCCATTTTTCGGTAATCTCCGAAAGTCATCTTTTGCACTGGAACGACTATAGATGGACACCAAATCTGAACAAACAAGGGAGCGGAACCTTTATAATCCATGAACTCATATTCCAGACTGTCATCAAAAATGATGGTATCCGTGTATTCGACATTGAATTCTCCCATCGTCACATAGTCCTGAAACGATTCTTGGGCATTTAAGTAAACTTGAAAATTGAGCAGTGTGAGTAAGAGGATTATCTTTCTCATTAAGTTAGTTTTAGATTGAACACAAAGAAATAAATAAAAGTCAGAAATTGGTTACACTTTTTTAATGTGATCAAAATTACATCAGCTGGAAAAGAAAAGAACTAACTTTGCTTCAGCATTTCATTAAGTCACATCAAAATGGACTACAAACAACACTGGGACGAAGCATTTGAAAAAACGGAAACGGAGCAATTGGGTTGGTACGAAACCACGCCACAGAAAACCCTCGAACTCATTCATGAAACTGGAATCCAGAAAGACGCTCGAATTTTGAACGTAGGAGTTGGAACCACAACTTTAGTAGATTCTTTATTGGAAGAAGGGTACTCAAATATCATCGCAAGTGATTTGAGTTCTTCTGCACTCGAGCAACTGAAAAACAGGGTCCATTCAGATCAAGTAGAATACATTCAGGATGATTTAACGCATTCAGAAAAACTGATTCATATCGAACCAGTTGACCTGTGGATTGATCGCGCTGTTTTGCATTTTTTCAATAAAGAAGAAGAGCAAAAGGCTTACTGGGACTTGGTACATCAAATAGTCAAACCTGGAGGATTTGTTTTAATTGCGGCTTTTAGTTTAGAGGGTGCTGAAAAATGCTGTGGACTGCCCGTTCATCGCTATTCTGCTGACATGCTTAAAAATGATATCGGTGAAGGATTTGATTTAAAAGATGCCTTTGACTATACTTTCATCAACCCTAGAGGTGGAGAAAGACCTTATGTATACACTTTGTTTCAGAGGAAACGATAAGATTTAGACTTGAATTCCAATAATACACACATCATCTAATTGCTCAAGATCTCCCTTCCATTTTTCGAAGGATTCATCTAAAAATTCTTTTTGCTCTTCCATGGACTTATCCTGGGCTGACAAGAGTAGCTTTTTCAAATTAGCACTTTTCAATTTTTTCCCTTTTTCACCGCCAAATTGGTCGGCATAACCATCTGAGAAAATGTAAACCCGGTCACCAGTATTCAATTCAACCTTATGCGTCGTGAAAGGTAATTGATCTCTGTACTTACCAATTGGCTGCTTATTGGCTTTAATTTCTTCAACTTCTTCAGACCCTTTCCGAATAATCCAAAGCGGATTATGAGCCCCAGCGTAGGACAGTTTTGAGTGACGAGCAACTGCAACAGAACCTGCTTCCTCTTGCACTTGCTCATACTCTAAACTGACGAGTGCGATATCCATTCCGTCTTTCACCTCTTCCTCAGACTTCTCAAATTCTTGAATCACAAGCTCTCGAGTTTGGTCCAATATCTCTCCTGGATCCGTCAAGCCAAACTCCCTTACCGATCGGTTCAAACCATTATTGCAAACCACAGAAACCATAGCTCCCGGAACCCCATGCCCCGTACAATCTGCAGCTGCAATTAAAACAGATGAAGTCTGTCCCAGTTCCCCTCCTTCACAAGGAGGGGCGGTTACTGAGCTTGCCGAATGTATGGCCGAGGTAACGAGGTCGGGGTGGTTTCGAAAGCAAGATCGAATCTCCCCTGCCACTAACTCATAGTTTTCAAAAACTAACTTGTTCTCAAAACGTAGCACTTTATAACCATAAGACTCTAGAACCTTATCTCTTTCTTGATCTGCTTTAATCTGTTCTTCTTCAAAATGTCCGTCTCCGTCTAACTCTATAATTATTCCTTCTGATGGACAGAAAAAATCGACTATATGATTATCTATACTATGCTGTCTTCTAAACTTACGATTTTCAAACTGCGAATTTTTGAGTTGATCCCACAAAAAAGCTTCTGCTGATGTCATTTCGTTTCGAAGTTTTTTCCTTCTCTCGGTTAGATGAGAAGCATTCATTTTGGGGTTTCTACTTACGGAACCACCCCCCGCTTCGCGGACCCCTCCTTGAGAAGGAGGGGAACCTTTTACCGAAGAATTCGATAGTACCTCCATCCAATAAAAATCCCCAGCCACAATATCTTTCGGTTTGTATAAAATGAATGAATCAGGAAGGTTTTCCTTGATTAAGGCATCTGGAGGCAAAATAGCATTCTGAATTCTTTTCGCATAAGTGATAGAATCCATAATTTCTTGATTCTTCTCTTCTACTTGAACCTTCTGCTCAGTAATTATTCGATTCTTCTTTTTGTTTTGAACGAGATTATAAGAAACGGTTCCCGTTAGAATCAAAACCAATACAATTCCAATTAAGGAAGAGTTTATCATCAATTCTTTTCGCGACAATTCTTTATCAGCAATTTCTTTATCCTTGTTGAGCTCCATAATTTCCGCCTCCTTCTTTTGATTCTCATATTGCTGTTCCAACTCATGGATTGTATTTTGATTTCGCTCTCGCAGTAAAGTGTCTTTATACATCAAATGAAGATCAAGAAACTCATAAGCTTTTTGAAACTGCCCTCCTTTGTAATAAGAATAGGCCATGTTTCGATAAAGATCTGTATAATCCAATACTTTTTTCATGGACTGCTCTGCAATGGTTCGCTCGGCTTCACGATAGTATTTTTCCGCTAGTTTAAAATTTCCCATTCGGGAGTAGATATTTCCTCTGTAGCGATTTCGCGTGACATCATAACTTTTATAGGCATATTTTTTACTAATCTCTTCTACGCGATCCAATCTTTTTAATGCCAGTTGATACTCCCCTTCATAAATCTCTCCATGCGCCAAACTCATCAATACCTGGGCTTCACCTATTTCATCTTCTATTCCCTGATAAACGACGAGCGCTTCTTCTAAATATTCTTTCTCTTTATCGTACTCTCCGATATAGGCATAGACTCCAGCCAACAAGTCTAGCGCCTCACCTTCATATTGTTTCAAACCACTTTTTCTTGCTTCGGCAAGCATTCGATCATAATAGTCCAATGCCTTTTGGTCGTTATTTTGCCTTTTAAAAACAGATCCCATATAATGCATGAGCTTACAGAAAGCTCTGCCTTTTACTCCAGCTTCTTCCAAACTTTTATCAGCCAGAATATAATAATCCATCGCTGTTGAATAATCTGCATTATCGTAATAAGCCCGCCCTACTTCCATTTGCACCATTGAACGATATTCAGGATTATCTTTGCGGATTTTGTCTAAAGCTTTTTTAAAATTTTGAATTCCTAGTTCATTCTTACCCCCATACGTATGCAATGAAGCCAGTTCATAATAGAATTCGCTTTCCCAATTATCTTGGTTATTCTTATTGATTTCAATCCCTAAAAGACAAAGTGATTTTGCTTTCTCCAACTCTTCAACATCTCTTAAATGATAGGCTAAACGAAGTAAACGCTGATTCTTCCATTCCCCATTTTCGATTTCTTCAAGAGCTTTTTGAACATCTTTGTAAACGACAAGAAAATTCTTCTTCTGATCTAAATTTAAAACCTTGATATAATCAATTGAGAAGTCGATGAATTCATTTTTATCCTTTGCCTTTTCAATTCTATTGTACAAAGAATCCAACTCATTGATGTCTTGAGAAATTAAAATTTTACTGACGCAAATAAGCAATAAGACTAGTTGTAACTTCCTCATTAAGATTGGTTTTTACGAATCTAGGAATTCTTTCTAATCTAGAACCAAATTTGTGTAAAAACTCCTTTTGAAGATTCCGGATAGATATTTCACTTAAAAAAAGGAGTATTGAAGAATTCGGAAGAATGAAAATAGATGTGGAATCTACTTCTCTTTTGAATCAAACACATCCTCCAAACTTCGAGCGGATTTCCCGAAAATGGCGTGAGTATATTCAGCCAAACGATCTCCTTTATACATCATTCGACCTTCCATTTGAAGGAATCGGCCAAAAATATCCACCGTTCCATTTAAGCGAATATAGGATGTTGGATCTTTGGATGAAATGACTTCCATTACGATATGATTTCTTTCCAAATAAAAAGTGCCATAACTAATCGTATCCTCATCAACACCAAGGTTTCTCGTTACGGAAAACCATTCATCTTTTTCATTGAATATGATACCGACAGTACCTCCAACTGGGAATTTTTCTAATTTTCTTCCTTTGGTAAAACTCTGACTAATCAATACCCAATAACCGTTCATCGACTGCCTCAAGTCTGTTTTCTTCGAAAGTCTAGTTGAATCCGCGTCTTTTTTCTCTTCGGGAGCATCGCTTTTACAAGAAACAAATGCAAATAGCAATAAGATGAATATGTAGCTAATTCTGATCATTTTTCTTTCTTACTTAAAGCAACTTTTTCCTTGATTTTTTCAAGATCATAATCATCTTTTACAAATGAAGAATGATGGTATTCTTTCATCCCACTATGCTCAACCCACTCACCTTCAAGCTCCATTTCATTCCCATTGAATTTTACAAAGGCGGATAAATAACGAACTTCTCCACCCACATGATTCTTGGTTTCATTGAAAACCACCTGCTTCTCTTTGATGGTGTAGTTCCCTGAGGTCACCGTATCCAAATTAAAAGTGGTGTAAAATGTTCGGTCCGCATTGATGATCAGGAATATATCCGAACTCGTTGGAATAGCTTGCAAAGGATCTTCTTTGGTCTCTGAAATTTTATCTGCTCTCCATTCCCCTACAATCAACTCATAATTTGCTTTGGAAAGATCTTTATTTTCTTCCGTGGGCGCTTTCTTCGTCTTTCCCTTAGACGAATCCTTCTTCTCCTCTCCTCCGCATGATGTAAATACGAAAAGAAGGACCAAACCAAATCCAAAAAGTAATTTCATAAAATGATTGATTTTGAAGGCGAAAGATAAGAAAATATCTATTCTTGAAAGGAATTCTACTTCTTCTTCCTAATCCGAGCGGAACTAAAAAACCTCCGCATGGAATCATTGATCTTTCTTTTTCCTGGGGTCACTACTTGAAATTTATAAACTTGATTGCCAGTTAAGGTCATGATTGTCGTACAATACTCCTCTTTATCTCTTGATTTCTCAGTGTACTTTACTGAAAGATATCCAGATTGATACATCCATTCATATTCCAGAATAGTTGAATTTCTCAAACCGCTTAGTCTTTTCATTTCTATTTGATAGAAATTCTCCAAATCAAAGGTGTCAAGCTCAAATAAATCATGATCAAATTCTCCCATGGCATGCATGTACAAGCTATTCAAATCGTGTTTTTCTCTTGGAACATATAATTTGGTCACCTGCTGTAGTTCTCCATAATCGGTCTGAATAATTTCTTTTCTAAACACCGGTTTATAAGGATGATGTGCATAAGAATGAAAATTGATATTTGGGAATCTACCAACTGGAATATCCATATTTGCAAAGGATTCACCTTCATAAGGACCTTTACCCAAAATCTGAAAATAATCGAAGAAATCATTAAACTTCAATTTCATGTTTTGATCAAAAACACCCTTGCACAAAAGGAAATAAATTCGGTCCTCTACCCAATAACCCTCTATCCTGCAAATGGCCTTTGTTTGAGCATTGGCAAACTGATAAATAATCCCTGGATGTCCTTTCAATTCAACTAATTTAATTTCCAATAACTCAAAATGCGCCAATTGTTTTCGAACTAACTGAAAAGAACTAATCACGTCATTGATCAATCCATTGGCCTGTGGATTTTTCTTGAAAATCATGTCCTCATATGTCCAATTTCTCCCGTCTTTATCATCAGCTCTGGCCTTTTGAAAATCTTTAATCTTTCCCGAATAGACTTTAAAAACCAAACCTTCCAGCATCTTTCCTTCACAGGTGGCGACATCCAATTTCGTCTGACCAAACAAATAAGTTTGATCTTCTTTCGATAACTCAGGATTACATGGGATTTTGACACGGTACCAATCCGCTTTTTCGAAATGACCATTCCAGCCTTTTTGGCAAGAGGTGATAAGGATCAATAAAAGAAGAATGTAGAAATTTCGATGCATAAAAACTGCTTGCTGTTACAGCAAAAATAGTTTATTCCATAATCAACTTCAAAGTCCGCTCACCTCCATCAACTGAAACCTTCATCAAATAAATCCCCTTCGGCGCTTCAAATGAAGAATGAATCAAATTTGTCTGAAAATGATTCTCCGAATGGATCAACTGTCCTTGAACAGAGAAAATATCGATTTGAATTTTATCAACTTGTTCCTCGAATTTTAGGTTGAATTGACCGTTGCTTGGATTGGGGTACAATTTGAAAGTTTGCTCAAAACCTGATTCCGTCAAACTTAAATAAGGCATTTCATATTTTATTAAAAATCCATCCGTCTGATCTAATGCTGTGAACAGAAATGGGACCCCTCCAAGACTCAAATCAACCGTGTAGGAAAAATCACCAGAGATATATAAATTTCTGTTCTCATCTAGAAACATGTCGTATATGACATCGCCTGCAATACCTCCAATTACTTTGGTGTCTGTGACATTTCCATTATAATCTAATTCTTGCACAAAAATGTCTGAAAAGCCATTAGAAGATAGTGTCGTATTATCAAAGTTGACTGTTCCTGCGAAATTACCCCCTAATAGAACTTCACTTCCATTATAAACTTCTAGACATATTCCTGCGTCGTAAAGTGTATCACCATAAGAATTGACCCAGTCCAATAATCCATTAGAATAATGAGCAATAAAAACATCCTCTGCCCAGTTTTGATAAACCGTAGAAGGAATCACAATGTTTCCTACTCCCAAATAATCAAAATCTGTTGAATCTTGAAAGTTTCCTGTTAGAAAAACTCCTCCTAACTCATCAGCTTCTATATCACCTATAAAAACTCCTCTTCGTGAGGCTAATTGATATCCTTCCGTAAAAGTACCATTGTTGTTGTATTTCGAAATTATAACATCGCGAGAATAATATCCAGTTCCAACAACTAAGAATTGTCCTGGTCCCGGATCTAAATCAACCGTTGTTCCTCCTTGCAAATTTGTTGCTAAATAAACAAACCCATTCGAATCAACATCAATTTTTGAATTTGTGGTTCCAAGTGTTTCATTGATCCATAATAGATTGGCATCTAAATCCATTTTCATTAAGAATATATCCTCTAACCACTGAGGTTGAAGAGTATGTACACCTGGTCCTGGGTCTGCATCAATTGGATCATTAGATGTAACTGCAGAAGCAAAAATTTCACCGTTATGATAAGATAAATCTTGTATCCAATATTGATCTTGAACTTTTGCCCAAACCGTACCACCAGAAGAATCAACTTTCATCAGGCACCCTGAAATATACCATGTAAGAGAAGGATTTGGAATAGGCCATGGAATAGCACTGAAAATAGAATCTATTCCAACACCCGGATCCGCATCGAAGGAATTATTAAATCTCGCTGTAAAGTAGATATTACAGCTATCATCCACTACCATATCATTGGGAAAAAAGGGTAAAAAACTTTTATAGGTATTTGCCCAAATAACCTCCCCATCCGGATTTAGTTTTACTAAAAATACATTCATTACTGAATCCACTGAAGAATTTCCAGGGTCCAAAGGAACACCATTAGATGAAATCCAATTTTCATTAATTCCTGAGTCAAAATCAGTGGTACCAGAAAAGCCGCCTAAAGCATATATATTGCCCGCTTTATCCTTTTCAACTTTAAAAATAGACTCAACATAAGTACCTTGAAGTTGAATACCCCAACCTAGATTATAAGTTGTTTGTGAGAAAATTGTCGTAAAAGAAATAAGTGAGAGAATAAAAAAGTAGATCTGTTTCATACTAAAGGAAATTAAGGTTATGAAGCAAGTATAGGATTAATTTTTCGTTTTCATAAAGTAGGAACGCAATTTTTGATTAAAGTGTCCGTTTCAGCTAGTAAACATATTTTTATTCAACTACCTCTTTTAAATCGAATATATCTAAAAAACCACTTACTGTAACTTTACTACGGACGAACTTGTTTTAAATCTAAACCTAATATTATGAAACACTTAACCCTATCAATTGGAATCCTTTTATGCATTTCTGTTTATTCACAAGACTCTTTAAAAAAACAAAAAGAACCACTGAAATTTTCTCACCGCTGGTCTGTTAGTTATACTTTGTTTGGAGAAGCAAATACCTCCTATCATTTAGGGTTAACAAAAGGGATGCATCAAGTCTATCTCGGGATCGGACCATCTTATCAAAACTTATACTTCCCAGGAGATAATTTCCTTGGTTTTGCAACTAATTTCAATTATTTCTTAGGTCCTAAAAGATCTAAGTTCGCTCTAAACTTTAGTTATTCATCCCTCTATCATGTAAATAGTAAAATCTCTGCGGCAAATTACCCTAATGCAATAACAAGAAATTTCACTTCACTAAACCTAGGTTATGCTTTTAGAGCAAATAATGGTTTTGATTTTGGAATCTATTATGGAATTGGTCTAATGAATGATGCAGGTTACCTCCTATTCTATCCAATCAATTTTAAGGCAGAATTTGGGATTAATTTTGACAACCTGAAAAAGAAAGCTAAAGGCTAGATTGAATAAAACTCCAAAACCTCCTCATTCACCTCTCGGCTTTCTTTTAATTCAAATCCCAACCCCAAAAAAATCTTTTTCGAGGCGATGTTCTCCGGAACCAAAATGGCATAAACTTCTTTCATTTTGCGCTCTTCTTTGGCATACCGCAATAAGCGCGTCATGATTTCTTTCCCATAGCCTTGTCCCCAATATTTACGTGAAAGATGCACACCCATATGTTTAATTGGTTCCTGCATGAACTGATTCAAATTGATGGTTCCGATAAACTCGTCATCATGAGAATAAACCGACCACATCCCAATTTCCGGCAGATTCGCCGCCAATTTCCCTTGTAAAAACTCCTCATAATACTTCAAATCCTTTCCATCATGAGGAGAAATGTACTTCCAGGAGTCTTTCTCGAAATACATTTTAAGAATGTCTGAGAAATGGTTTGGGGATAATGGTGAAATAACCGTTCGATCAGTCTTCATGTTTCAAAAATAACTCATCATTTTCTATCCAAAGAACCAAATACGGGCTTTTCTTTCCTTTTTCCTTTTGAATAAGCATAAAGGGAGGCTGCAAGACAAGTCGAAAATTTGGAATTGCAAAGATCTCTTCAACAACGGTGGCACTCGACTGCAAACTAACACCAACGTGATTCATGTTGAACCGAATCATTTGTTCTGCCAAAGCAACCCTGTAAGGTTCTTTTGTGTTTGGAATCTGGTTTTTCAAAACCCTTCCTTCAACCTCGGAATACTTTTTAATCAAATTAAACCGAATCTTAGGAATCGACAATAAACTTCCATTCCCTAACTGCTGCCAATCTGATTTTGCTAACCTTTGCTCCACCTCTTCAAGTCCTTGCTTTAAAGTACTAGGA
The DNA here is from genome assembly GCA_030427935.1 of Bacteroidia bacterium. Taxonomy (GTDB): domain Bacteria; phylum Bacteroidota; class Bacteroidia; order Flavobacteriales_D; family Crocinitomicaceae; genus JAGQYP01. Next base: position 14,735 of record JAUICI010000037.1, read on the forward strand.
GTCTTCATTTTCACAAGAAACAATTCCTCATTCTCGTCTTTCATCCCGATTTGGATGATGTAGCTATCGGGGCCTTGATAATCCCATAACTTTACGGTCGTATCTTGGGGTTTTACATTATATAAATGCGTATATCCAAAATACCTCCCATGGTCATGCAAAGATTCAGCGTATTCCAACTCTTTGTTTATAAAGGATAATGCGATAATATCTGTATTCAAGAATGAGCGATTAGACGCAACCTCAAATCCAAATTTCGCTTTTATCTCTTCTTTAAACCTTGGAAATATGGAATCTTTTCCAAATCCGACATACTTAACAAGATCTTTTTCTGAAACAGAGTTGTTCAACCGCAATACATTCATTTCCTCAAGCCACCAAACTGTTTTATTCAGCATGACTTCCTCTTTAAGAATTTCTTCACGAATGCCATTCCAAACTATCTCGAAACTACTGCAATAAATGAGGTTTGTATGAGGATCTATCCTCCTTTTTAAAATAGGCGTGATAATTGTCGAGTGCAGACTATCAACATTCTTTGGAGCAGGAAAATTGTCGATTGTATAAAGTCCATCAATTATGGGAATCTCTATAATCTCAATAAATTCTGTCGAGTCTTCTTCTTGAGTGAAAGAAAATCCGATAAAACAAAATAGATAAAAAAGTAGGATTGGTCTCATATAATTGCTTTGCAAGATAACGGTATTTGTTTATTAATTATTTTTCCATCTCCAATTTCCGAATCTTCATTTTGCATTCCTGAACCTTCCTTTCTAATTCTTTTCTCCTCTCTTCCAATTCAAGCAACTTTCTGAAATGGGCTTTTAATTTTGGAACTGTTCGATTTTGACCGGCAGGTCTGTTTTTCCGAACTTCTTCATACTCCTGTTCTACGGCTTTGATTTCATCCTGATACTTTTGAATCTCCGACTTATATTGCTGGATCTTTGGGTTTTCATTGGTTTCCCTCTTTTGTTGGGAACAGGCAATTAATGAGACCGAAATCACAAACAATATAAGAAGTTTCATTTCTCTAGTAATATTCTGGCACATCCTTTCTTATTCGTATTGACCTGAAAAAACGCCGTGTTTGCGGGTTTGTAAAATGATTTTTATTACTTAAAACTTGTCCAATAAATAAATACTTTTTATTCAACACTATACGTGTCAAATAATATTCATTTCCAGTTCTAGATTTCTGCAGAATTTCATACCCACTCATTCCTCCCATAACAGCAAACCCTGTATCTAGGATACTTGATTTCAATCGGATTGAATAATTTATTGCATAATTCGAATAAAAACTATCTAAATCAAAAGTATCCAATTCAGTAATATCATATTGAAAATCAATTACACCATGAACATACATTCTATTTGGATCATCAACGGCCGCTGGAATAGATGCTTCTAAAACATTTGTGGCGTAACCATAATCTGTTAAAAGGACATTAGCATTGTATCTTGGTTTGTATGGGTGCTGTGCTGACATTAAATAATCTAAATTAGGGGTCGAAAGAGAATCTAAAATTTCTTCTGGGATCTCATGTTGCTCCTGTTCATCTGCCTCTCTAACTATTTCTTTAACATTATGTACCTCCAACTTATCGAAAAAATCCTGAAGTAACTGCATATCTCCCATAGCCAATTTACCTCTTGCACTCAGAAAAATCAGCTTATCTTCGATGATATACATATCGATTCGGTGCATTTCATCAGTTTTTGATTTGACAAATAAATAGCTCTTCCCACTATGACCTTTGTAAAAAATATTGTCGACACCGTAGAGCTCCATATCTTTAAGGTTTTCAAGAACAATAGCAAAGGAGCATAAATACATATTCTCTAAATCATCTACTTCATTTGACTTTCGAAAGATTAGACCTTCTTCAGTTTCTGAATAATGTGTTAACTTATCAACATTGTCTTCAGAAATCTCAGGGAACTCACCTTGGTACACTTTGAATTCTAATTCGCTATATTTCTTATACTCACATTGTAAAACTTCAAACTCTATCTCACCAAGTAAATTACCCATGGATTCTCTGGAAAGAGTTGGCTTTTGAGGAATATTTAATGTGATTTTGTCATCAGAATACACACCATTCCATCCTTCCTGACAAGATTGAAACATAGCAACTAAGAGAAATAGAAGATAAAAGGCTTTGTTAGACATATACAGAAAAAGTTTGTTTTCCCCGCAAATATAGCCTATAAAACCGCTAAAAATCGTAAATTCGCCCTCAAATTTTGAAAGCATATGAACATATCATATAAATGGCTGAAAAACTATCTCGATTTCGATCTGAGTCCGGAAGAATGCTCGAAAATTCTGACGGATACGGGTCTCGAAGTGGAAGGTTTGGAAAAAGTGCAAGCCATTAAAGGTGGATTGGAAGGTGTTATCATCGGGGAAGTTCTTACCAAAGAAAAACATCCAGATGCAGACCGACTAAATGTGACAACAGTAAACCTAGGAAATGGAGAACCTGTGCAAATCGTTTGCGGTGCCCCGAATGTAGATGTGGGTCAGAAAGTTCCCGTAGCTACAGTTGGTGCAACGCTCTACCCCAGCCCTGAAGAATCTTTTAAAATCAAGAAATCAAAGATCAGAGGTGTGGAATCTCACGGGATGATTTGTGCCGAGGATGAATTAGGTCTTGGAACTTCTCATGACGGCATCATGATACTTGATCCAAATGCAAAACCAGGTACTGAAGCCGCTTCTTATTTTGAATTGGAAGACGATTATTTGATAGAAATTGGCCTCACTCCCAACCGAGCAGATGCCATGGGTCATATCGGTGTGGCTAGAGATTTGAAAGCTTACTTAAACGTTCACGAAAATAAAAATATAGACCTCAAACTGCCTTCAACGGAATATCCTAAAGGTGGATTTGATTGTTTACCCATAGAGGTTCAAAACACAGAGAAATGTCCACGTTATTCAGGACTTTTGATCAAGAATGTGAAGGTTGAAGAATCTCCGAAATGGCTGAAAGATCGATTGACAACCATCGGACTTTCACCGATTAATAATGTGGTTGACATTACCAATTTCGTTCTTCATGAAACTGGAAATCCACTCCACGCTTTTGATGCGGATGTAGTCGGAAACAAAGTCATCGTGAAGACGGCCAATCAAGGAGAGAAATTCACCACTTTGGATGAAGTTGAAAGAGAATTGGATACTGAAGATTTGATGATTTGTAATGAATCGAACTCCATGTGTATTGGTGGTGTCTTCGGTGGAATCGATTCTGGAGTGACGGAAAAAACGACTTCTGTTTTCCTAGAAGCGGCCTATTTCAATCCGGTTTCGGTGAGAAAAACAGCTAAAAGACAAGGATTAAATACCGATGCTTCTTTCCGATTTGAAAGAGGTGTAGATCCGAATAATGTAATTTTCGCTTTGGAAAGAGCAGCTTCACTAATCTGTGAAATAGCAGGTGGGGAGTGCTCCAATGTTTTGGACATCTATCCTGAACCTATCCAAAACTTCGAGGTGGATTTCTCCTACTCAAGATGCAATATGTTGATAGGAAAAGAACTTCCAAAAGATACCGTGAATGCCATTCTTTCGAATCTAGATATTGAAGTGGTTTCTGAAAATGGAGATCAAGTAAACCTGAGCGTACCTCCATACAGAGTAGACGTTCAAAGAGAAGCAGATGTTGTAGAAGAGGTATTGAGAATTTATGGATTCAATAATATCGAATTGCCGTCTAAACTGACTTCTTCTTTGTCCTTTTCGGATGAAATTGATCAGGAAAAAGTTGTCAATACGGTTTCGGATCTTTTGGTTGCCAATGGATTTTTGGAGATCATGAACAACTCTTTAACTTCTTCCAAATACATTGAAAAATCACCAACGAAGGAACTTTCAGGTGAGCACAATGTGGAAATGCTGAATGCTTTGAGTCAGGATTTAGATGTGATGAGACAATCGCTAATTTTCAACGGACTCGAAGTAATTGCTTACAACCAAAACAGACAAAACCCGGATTTGAAATTGTTTGAATTTGGAAAGACCTATAAGAAAGTTGAAGGGAAATACAAAGAGAACAAGCGTTTGAATATCTTCCTTACTGGTTTGCAAGAAGAAGAATCCTGGAATTCTAGTTCAGAAAAAAGCAATTACTACGATGCTCAAGGTTATTTGAACCTGATCCTGAATAAACTCGGAATCAATAAAAACATTCAATTTGACGGGGTTCAAAACGATCTTTTTGAAGATGGAATGACTTTTACCATTGCAAAAAAGACGGTTGGATCCATCGGTTGGATCAATGCCAAGGACCAGAAAAACTTCTCGATAAAGAACAAAGTTTTCTGTATCGACCTCGATTGGGATGCGGTGCTTTCTCTTTTGAAAATGAATAAAGTGAAATTCACAGAATTACCGAAAACGCAATCTGTTAGACGTGATTTCTCACTTCTTTTGGATGAGAAGGTAAGATTTGAACAGATTCAGAAAATTGCGTATTCCAAAGAGAAAAGATTGCTTCGCGAAGTCGGACTATTCGATGTATATGAAGGAAAAAATCTAGATAAAGGAAAGAAATCCTATGCGGTTAATTTCATTTTTCAGGATGATGAAAAAACTTTGAAAGATCAGCAAGTAGATAAAATCATGGACTCCATCCGAGCGGAATTGGAAAATAGCTTAGGAGCCGTATTAAGATAATTACACTATTTTTAGCACAAACTGAGAGATATGTTTATTGAAGGGAAATCGATTTTAATTACCGGAGGAACCGGATCTTTGGGGAAAGCACTTACGCAATACATCCTCGAAAATCACAATGTAAAACGACTGGTAATTTATTCCAGAGACGAACAGAAGCAATTCCAAATGGCTCAGGAATTCCCAAAATCAAAATACGATGGTATTCGTTATTTCATTGGAGATATTAGAGACCGTGATCGTTTAACTAGAGCGATGAAAGGAATCGATATCGTGATTCATGCAGCAGCGATGAAACACGTTCCAATTGCAGAATACAACCCAATGGAATGCGTCAAAACCAATATCCTTGGTGCTGAAAATGTGATCAATGCTTGTTTGGAAACTGACGTGCAAAGAGTGGTCGCACTTTCAACAGATAAAGCAGCAGCTCCAATTAATTTATACGGTGCAACAAAATTGGCTTCGGATAAATTATTTGTGGCAGCAAACAATATTAAGGGTGTGAACCCGATTCGTTTTTCTGTTGTGCGATACGGAAACGTAATGGGATCAAATGGTTCGGTTATCCCTTTCTTTTTGAACAAGAGAAAAGATGGTTTTTTACCAATCACAGATCCAAACATGACGCGATTCAATATTCCATTAATCGGTGGGGTAAACATGGTGATGTATGCCTTGGAAAATGCTTGGGGTGGAGAAATCTTCGTTCCAAAAATTCCTTCATATAAAATCACAGATGTGGCGAAAGCCATTGCTCCAGACATCGAACATAAAGTAATTGGAATCCGTCCAGGAGAAAAGGTTCATGAAGAAATGATTACTTCTTCGGATTCATTCAACACCTATGATTTAGGTGAATATTATGCGATTTTACCTACAATCCCGAATTGGGATATCGAAAAATATGTGAGCGAAAACAAAGGGACAAAAGTTCCGGAAGGATTTAGCTACAACTCAGGAGAAAACGACGATTGGGAAACCATCGATTCGCTTCGTGAGAAAATCAAGCAATACGTTGATCCAGACTTTCAAGCTTAAATGACGGATTTCAAAATTCCATATGGTCGCCAGAATATTGATGAATCAGATATCAAAGGTGTTGTCGATACCTTGCAGTCTGATTTCTTAACTCAAGGACCAAAAGCAAAGGAATTTGAAGATGATTTTGCTCAATATGTCGGAGCGAAATATGCCGTTGCCGTGGCGAATGCAACTTGTGGATTACACCTTGCTGCACTAGCACTCGGAGTCCAAAAAGGAGATCGAGTTATTACCACACCCATCACTTTCGCTGCTAGTGCCAATTGCGTGAAATACTGCGGAGGTGAGGTTTGGTTTGTCGATATCGATTCCGAAACCTATTTACTCGATCCAGATTCTGTAATCGAACTCATCGAATCCAAACCAAAAGGATTCTTCAAAGGAATTATTGCAGTTGATTTTGCTGGACTACCCATCGATTCTGAGAAATTCAAGTCCATCGCTGATGAACATGACTTATGGCTGATTGAAGATGCCTGTCACGCCCCAGGTTCGGCATTCACAGATTCTAAAGGTGATTCTATCAAAACCGGATCATCCATTTATTCTGATATTTCAATCTTTTCTTTTCATCCGGTAAAACATATTGCCTGCGGTGAAGGCGGAATGGTTACGACGAATTCAGAAGCGATTTTCAAAAAACTAAGTTTGCTTCGTACGCACGGAATCACCAAAGAAAACATGAGCGAAAATCATGGCGGATGGTTCTATGAGATGCAGGAATTAGGATTTAATTACCGGCTAACGGACTTTCAAGCTTCTCTTGGAGTGACTCAGTTAAAGAAAAATGATTGGAGTGTTTCCAGAAGAAATGAAATCGCCCAAACCTACCAATCTGCGTTTGAAGGAAAAATAAAATTTCAATACAATCCGGAAGGTTTTCTAAATGCCTATCACTTATTTGTGATTCAGGTAGAAAACAGACTGGAATTGTACAACCATTTGAGAGAACAAGGGATTTTTGCTCAAATTCATTATATCCCTGTACATAAACTCCCTTATTATCAGCAAATTTCTAAGGATTACGGAAATCTTGAAAATGCTGAGAATTACTACGACTCATGTATTAGTTTACCTATGTTTCCAACGCTAACCGATGAGGAAGTAAACTACGTGATCGATTGTGTTTTAAATTTTGAGAAAGCATGAAAGCAGACTTGATTAATAAGAAAATAGCAGCCGGAGAGAAAGTAATTCTGGACCTCGGCTGCGGAATCAATAAATATCCGGATGCCATTGGAATCGATGCCTGGGAAGGTGACAATGTAGATATTTTGCATGATGTTGAAACAGGAATGGACTTCATCGAAGACAATTCGGTAGATCTTGTCTATTCACGTCACTTCTTGGAACATGTGGAGAATTTTGAATTGATCTTAAAGGAGATTCATCGAATTTTAAAACCCGGAGGACAATGCATCACAATCGTTCCGCACTGGTCGAATCCTTATTATTATTCTGATTATACGCACAAGCGTTTCTTTGGACTTTATTCCTTCGACTATTTCGCAACAGAGGAATCCATGATGAAAAGAAAAGCGCCCATGTATTACAACAATTTTAAGTTTGATATCACTAAGCGCCACATCAATTTCACCTCTGAATTTTTTGTTAGAAATTTGATCAAGCAGGTTTGGAAAAGGCTAGTCAACATCAACAATTACACGAAAGAATACTACGAGGAGATGTGTACCGGATTCATCAAAGCCTATGAGATTAGGTTTGAAATGACCGTAAAAAAATAAGCCAACTGAATGGAAAGTTCGCCTCAAAATAAAGTCTTGGTCTCCATCATGATCCCGACTTACAATCAGGCCCAATACATCAAAGAGGCTGTTGAGAGTGCACTTGCCCAAACTTATGAAAACCTTGAAGTGGTTGTTAGCGATGACAATTCTACCGATAACACCAAAGAAATTCTCGAATCTTTCTCCGACCCCAGATTAAAATATTTCCGAAGCGAAAGCAATTATGGTCGTGTTGGCAACTACCATCACATGCTTTATGATTTGATCCAAGGGGAATGGGTAGTCAATCTAGACGGAGACGACTATTTCACAGATGCCAATTTTATTTCAGAAGCCGTTGAAATCATTGAGAAAAATGATGTAGTGATGGTTGGAGCCAAATATAAAATCGAGAAAGTCAGCACGGGCGCTTTGAGTAATCAACCTTCCTATTTCGACGGAGATGATACGAAAACAGCCGTATTGGATGGTTTTCAAGCTGCTTTGGTAAAATATGATGCGCTTGGATTGGGTCATTTGACTTCAGTCTACAATGCCGAACTGGCTCGAAAAATCGGTTTTTACGAAAGAGATATTATTACGGCAGATAGTGAATCCATGCAAAGACTCATCATGGAAGGTGATATTGGGTTCATCAATAAACATATTGGAATTTGGCGTTACCATGATCAAAATGCGAGTCAGTACAGCAAATACGAAAGCTTTTACGAAACGCTGATCGGAATTAACGCAGTGAAAGAACATGCCGTCAAACTGAACAAAAACCCCGAGGATATCCAAACCATGGTGAACCAAGCCATGGAATTGATTTTCTTCCGTGTTTTTAGAAAAATTTATCAGTTCAACGACTTCAAAGAACTCCCTCGGATGTTCGAAAATATGAAGGCCAACAAGGTTCGTAAAAGGAAAATATTTTTTACCTTGAGAGGTATTAAAAAAACACTTATTGTGAGTTTAAAACACCCTAAATTTCTAGTGTATCTATTCAAATAAAACAGAATTATGAAAGAGATCCTCAAACTAATTATCATGCCCTTCACCTTCATTACAGGTTGGTGGACATTTGGCATTACCAATAAGACTCCAAAGCTCGCATTTGCCGGATTTAGATACATGTTCGTCCTAACCAATGGAAGAAGTAATGATTGTTTCTCTCGATTGATTTCATGGAGACATCCGAAAAGAGAAGTAAAAAAAGCCAAAGGAATATTGGGAGATTTAAACCAAGACGACATCAATAAACTGTGTAAAGAAATCGATGAAAATGGATTTGCTGCTCTCGATGTGACTTTAACCGAAGAAATGGTCAAGGACATTACCAAATTTGCAGAAACCACCCCAGTGAGGTATCTGGAATATGACAAGAAGCTGATTAGTTACAGTAAAGAAGAAATCATTTTTGATGAAAACAACCGTATTTCACCTCGTTTTCAGTATAGAACAGAGCAAATTTTGGCCAATCAGACCATTCAGGATCTTTGTTTTGATGATTCTTTGAGAGCGGTTGCCAACAATTATTTGGGATGCGAACCCATCGTGGATATCATGACCATGTGGTGGAGTTTACCTTATGGAAAAGAGGCCGAAGATAAAGCGGCTCAGATGTATCACTTCGATATGGATCGCTTCAAATTTTTCAAGTTCTTCTTCTACTTGACCGATGTAGACACGAATACGGGACCTCATTGCTATGTAAGAAATACGCACAAAAGATTGCCAAAAAGCATTCAGGAAGACCGAAGAATTACCGATGAGGAAATTGCACAAACCTATCCTGCAGAGGACATTTTAGAACTATGCGGAAAAAAAGGAAGCATTATTGCAGTGGATACTCGTGGAATGCATAAAGGAAAATCCTTAACGGAAGGTAAAAGATTACTTTTCCAGATTCAATTTTCGAATTCTTTATTTGGTCAGACTTATCCAGAAGTTGAAAACGTGGTATTATCTCCAGAAAATCAAAAGAAGAAGGAACAATACCAGAGAACTTATCAGTTAATTAATGGCTAAGATCAATCCAAAAAATAATATTTGTTTTCTACCTGCAAGAGGAGGAAGTAAAAGGATTCCAGAGAAAAACATCAAGGATTTTTGTGGGAAACCCATGATTGCTCACGCCATTGAAGCGGCTTTGGAATCGAAAATGTTTGATCGGGTAATCGTTTCTACAGATTCCAAAGAAATTGCCGAAATCAGCAAAAAATATGGTGCTGAAGTTCCTGAACTAAGATCAGATAAAAACTCTGATGACCATGCAACTTTAATCGATGTGCTCTTGGAGTTGAAGAAATATTGGGAAGCTTATCAGTCGATTAGTGTGATTTTGCCAACTTCACCATTATTGAGACCTGAAACACTGCAAGAGGCTTTCGAGGCTTTTGAAAAGAATCCAAAAGAATCTTTAGTTCCGGTGACCTCATTCTCCTTCCCTATTCAAAGAGCTTTTAAGATCGAAAATGGAACGCTGAGAATGCGAGAACCAGAGCATGAATTTACTCGTTCTCAGGATTTAGAAGAGCACTATCATGACGCAGGTAGCTTTTATATTTTGTCTAAGGAAACTTTCGAGAAA
>JAUICI010000238.1 GCA_030427935.1 Bacteroidia bacterium
TTGAAGATCTTGTATGCCCGGGCCAAACTATTCAATTTAAAATCGACTCGGTAAAGTATGCAAGTGGATATCGATGGTCTTATTCAGGTTCAGGAGCGGAAATTGGTGGAATCGACATTAGTCAAGGGGTTGATTTAATCGGAGCGGACAAGAATCAGGTAATGATATCATTTGTGGCAGGATTCAGTCCGGGAAACCTAACCGTAAGAGCTTTTTCTGAGTGTGGAGCATTAACCAAAGATTCTAGCTCCATCTTCATAGATCAACTTCCCTTACCTTCTTACACAGCTCTAAACGATACTCAATTCACTTGCACTGTCGACAGTATAATCTTATCAGGTTTACCAAACCCAGGCTACACCTCAACAGGTTGGTATGATTTTCAATCGAGTTATCATTCAGGACTTGACATATTAACCACTATTCCAGGGGAATATATTTTTGAAATTACGGACCCTCAAAATTGTAAAAACTTTGACACCATTCAAATCGCAATTGACACCATCCAGCCAAATCATCAGGTGTCACATACCTATTTTGAATTGAATTGTATTGACTCTATCATAACCCTTCATGCCAGCTCCAGTACACCAAACACGATATCCTACTGGAAAATTGATGGTGCAATACACCCAGACAGCATCCAAGTACTTGGTCCCGGAACTTTCACTTCAATAACGGAAAACCTTTTCAATGGCTGCAAGGATAGTATTTACACTTTAGTAGATCAAAACTACACCCCTCCTGATTTTTTCATATCTGGATACGCGAACCTAAATACAAACACTCCCTTAGACACCTTAAATTGTTTGGACACTTTTTTGGTTTTGGAAGCTATCACGATCGACACCAATCACATTTCTTTTTGGATAGATAGTTCATTTACAAATCTTGGGCAATCCTTAAACATCAATACTCCAGGCGCCTACTTGCTTTACGCTAAAAACATTAATTCTGGATGCAGTGGAGTAAAGCAGATTTCTATAATTGCTGACACATCAGCTCCAAATCTATTAACACAAGATGACCTTGCCCTTTCTTGCTCATTGGATTCGGTCAGACTCATAAGTTCGACCTATGGATTTACTTACGAAATTTATTGGGAAGACTCTTTTAATCAGATTCTCGCTGACTCAAGCAATATTGGTTCTCCAGGAGATTATTATCTGCACATTACAGACACTATGAATGGCTGTAAAGACTCACTATTAATCAATGTCTCGTTCGATCCAATTATTCAGTTTGCAATAGACTCCTTTCTAGTTTGTAAATCGACCAATCATGAAATCTGGCCAAACCCCATATACGATGAGAGCTTAAATTATTCCTGGAATACAGGTTCAACGGACTCTTCGATCATCGTCAATATTGAATCTAATGAAAATTACTTTTTGGAAGTTTACAATTCTGACTCAACCTGTTTTGGCATGACAGAGTTAGACGTTCACATCAATCCAAAACCTGAAATTGAAATTGTCTCTCTTATTTCTTGCACAAATGCTGAAATTGGTTCTATCGAGGGCTTCGTACTTACAGGTTACCCTCCTTTCGAGTTTAGTTTAGACACAATGCAATGGCAAAACAATTTTGAATTTGACTCGATTCCAGTTGGTTTCTATACTTTATTTATAGAAGATAGTTTAGAATGTATTCATCAATATGAAAATGAATTAAACTCATCGAGCAGTCAACCGGAAGTTAATTTTTTAGTTGCAACTTCAAATCAAATTCTCGACTCCATCTTCATCGATCTATTGGCATCCCCCATTCCGGATAGCACATTTTGGGATTTTGACAATAACTCGATCATACTATATGATGACCCACTAAAACCAGTTATCCAATATACAGATACAGGTCAATACACTATCGAACTACAAGCCTATTTCAATGATTGTATCATTTCGAAATCTAAACTGATAGTAGTACAAGAACTAGATACAAATCAAGCAAATCTCAACAATCAAAATGGAATTGAAAGCCTGACCATCTACCCAAATCCAACTTCTAACAACATCACCGTAGACCTTAGCTTTTATAAGAAACAAAATTGTCGGGTTTTATTGACTGATTTACTGGGTATTGAATTATACACATCAGACTTTAATGAAGTACTTCAAATTGTAGAAAACATAAATCTTGAGAGTTTAAATCTTTCAACAGGAACTTACTTGATTTATGTTGTGGGTGAATTTGATAAACGGGTGGTGCAAATTAACTTTTCCAGATAGAAATCATGACCAGAATCCTAGTAATCACAGTTCTGTATTGCCCTTTTTTATTTGGTCAAAACTTCAATGATTTAGACAAGAAAAAAATTGTCCATGTTAGTGGCTCTATCAATACAAGCGCAAAGTTTACCACAAATATTAATGAACTTAATTTTCAAAATCCATTCACCTGGTGTGTATCAGGTCAAGTCAATGTCTCCTTTTTAGATTTACAACTTCCTTTTCGGTTTTCTTACTCCAATTTAGGGACTCAATTTACGCAACCAACTTCAATAAGTTCGTTCGAACCTAAATACAAATGGTTTCAAGGTTATTTCGGACAAACCAGTATGAACTTTTCGAAAAACACCATTTCGGGAACTCCTTTTTTAGGAGGGGGAATAGAGCTTACATTCAAGAAAGTCACTTTTAAATGCATGGCCGGAAGAACAAATAAAGCGATCGAAGCAAATTCTTCAGAAGGCACAACAAACCAATATAAACGCATTGTTGCCGCAGTGTCCACAAAATTTCAAATTAAAAAACAAAGCATTGAAATCTTACTTTTCAAAGGCATAGACTTGAAAAATAGTCTAGTTCATCTTCCGCTTAATTCAGAAATTACACCAAAAGACAACTTCATTCCAGAAGCTAAAATGAACTTCATAATCGGAAAGAAAATCACCCTAAATCTCAATTATGCATTATCAATCCTTACAAACAACATCAATATTATAAACATCGAGGACAATGTTGCAACAAACAACTTTCTTTTTTATGGCAACTTATCAACCTCATTCAATCATTTCATTCAAGCAGATCTGAATTTAAGCTTCAAAAACACCATATTATCATTGAATTACAATCGTATTGACCCCAATTTCATTTCACTTGGGAATTTTTATACCAATAATGACTTAGAAAACATCTCCATACAAGCACGACTAAGTCTATTTAAGAATAAATGGAAGATCGATGGAAAAATTGGAGTTCAAAGAAATGGCATAAAGAAATCCTCTTTCAAAACATCAAACCTGCGTCTAGCATTAAGCTTTAAAAGCTCCGTGATACCATACAAAAAAGGTCTATTGAGTATATCCTATAACAACTTCACTTCTAGTTCCATCGGAAAAGATCCCACAAATCCCGATTTCAATCCACAATTTGACACTTTAAGAATTTATTCTGCCAACCAAAACGCTACTTTAACTTGGAACACAAGATTTGGCTCAAAGTCCAAAAGTCAAGCCATTATATGGATAAGCACCTTCCAAGAGATTACAAGCTTTCAAGGGAATCTTGAAAACAATATTCAGTTGAGCAAACCGATATCTTCCGACGTAAAACCAAACAAAATCCTAAATAACTCGATCAACTATAGCCTACGAAGTTCAGAACGCAACTTTGGCTTCCAGCTGGGAGTCAACCACCTCGCACAAATCGAAAACCAAACACATTTTATTGGCCCTACCCTTTCCTTCTCCAAAAACACCAAAAACAAACAACTGAGTTTCAATCTCGCTTCCACCTATAATTATAACTACTCACCGTTGCTTAATTCTCATGTCCTCAACCAAAGATTAGGGCTGAGCTACAAACCCCAATTCAAAAACGAAAAAGCCGGAAAAATAAACTTGAATTTAACGGCTAACTGGTCTTTAAAAATTGGAGCGATGGTACCGAGACATCGGGTGAGTATTTTTTTGAGGGTTGGGTACTCGATATAATTTGCTCCCAATTTGGGAACTTTTGTGATATTCATTAAATTTGTAA
>JAUICI010000038.1 GCA_030427935.1 Bacteroidia bacterium
ACGCAACTGATGGATGAAGGAGTTGCCCAACTTTTCACCAAAGAAAATAATGGTCGAAAAATCATTGGAACGGTTGGTGCGCTTCAATTTGAGGTGATTAAGTACAGATTGGAACACGAGTATTCTGCTAAAGCGGATTTCAGACCTAGGAACTATTTCAAGGCTTGTTGGTTAACATCAGACAATGAAGAACAATTGCAACAATTCTTGAAAGCGAAAACTGGAAATATAGCTAAAGACAAAGACGACAAATACGTTTTCCTTGCCGAAACAGCTTTTCTCTTGAGTTCAGCTGAACAAGATTATCCGGAGATTCAATTCCATACCAATTCGGATTTCAAGGTAGAGGAAGACTAATTTGAAAGGAATCATTTACATACTGATTTCTTCCACATTCTTTGCTTTAGTTAACCTATGCGTGAAGATTCTGGGAGATTCAGACAATGTTTTCAATATTGAAACACAGGACTACTCCCCTTTTCAAATTGTTTTTTTTAGGAGCGTCATTTCACTTTCTATTTGTATTGCCATCATCAAGGCCAAAGGCATACCTTTCTTCGGGAACAATAAAAAGTGGTTGATCGTTCGGGGTGTATTTGGAGCTACTGCACTTACTCTTTTCTTTTTTACCATAAAGAATTTACCCTTAGCTATTGCTACAACCGTACAGTATCTTTCTCCCGTTTTCACAGTCATTTTCGCCATTTTCCTAATCAAGGAAAAAGTAAAACCGATTCAATGGCTCTACTTTGCTATTTCATTTTCGGGTGTTTTGCTGATTGGACTTACTAAAGGAGGAGGACAAAACATGGATATTGATCCCTTTTGGGTAGTGATGGGCGTAGTTTCTGCCATAGGATCCGGTGTCGCTTACAATGCCATCATGAAATGCAGACAAACTGATGAACCCATAACAATTGTGATGTACTTTCCTTTGATTGCAGCTCCTGTTACATTGGTTATTTCACTGATTAACGGTTTTGTAATCCCAATTGGCATTGAATGGCTATTGATTCTGATTATTGGAGTCTTCACGCAATTTGCGCAAATCTATATGACGAAAGCCCTTCACTCTGAAAAAGCAGCTATTGTAACTCCGTTCAAATACTTCGGAGCCGTCTATGCCATTTTTATTGGGAGTTTCGTATTCTATGAAGACTTGGTTCCAATTCTATATATCGGAATCCTCTTAATTATTTCAGGCGTGTTGTTGAATTCGATTGGGAAGATTGCAGATTCAATCAAAAAAAGAACGAATAAAGAAACTAAACCTTCAAGCTAACACGCTTGCATTTTTTGCGAATCAAGGCTAGATCTTCTTCTGGAATTTGATTTCCTCCAACCCATAAATAAAGTAACTTTTCAAGGTCCTCGATTAATTCTAAATCCAAGGATCTTAAATCATTATCTGAAACGTCTAAAACTCTTAAATTCTTCAATTCACTAATTCCAGCTGGAAGCTGTTTCAATGGCGTATTCGATAAAACCAACATTGAAAGTAAAGATTGATCTGATCCTTTTATATTAATGTTTTTTAACGGGTTATCAGATAAAATTAAGGAGGTCAAATTACAAAGACGATCCAAATCCAAATCCAAATTTTTGATTTGATTGTTTTGAATTTCAAGTGATTTTAATGCCGGTAAGTCATTGATTGAAGAAGGCAATCCTTCTAAAAAATTCCCTTTTAAATCCAAAGACTCCATTTGCTCTAATCCAGAAATTTCATGAGGTAAACTCACCAAGGCATTTCGACTAATAAACAGAGCTTTTAGTTTTTTTAATTCTCCAATACTGGAAGGCAGTCTTTTGATTCCATTGTCATTCAAATAAAGAGTTCTCAAGTTCTTTAATTTGCCAATTTCTTTCGATACTACTTGCACTTGATTTCTTGACAACATCAAAGATTCCAAAGATGTAATTTCAAAAACAACCTCCGGAATTCTCTTGAATCGGTTCCCCCCATTTACACTTAAAGGATCTCCTAAGATCAAGACTTTTAAGTTCTGAAGATTCGCAAAGCTTCCGGGAATAAAACTGATTTGATTCCCACTGATATTCAATTCCTCCAATTCCGTAAGCTCTGTAATTGACTCGGGAATCTGACTCAATTTTTGGTTGGATAAATCCAAGTGCTTCACTTCAGACTTATGTTCTAAGGCAAGCTCCAATGAGTTGTACACAAAATTCTGATTACCAAATAGGTAAGCCTGAGTTAAAATGAGCGTTGTTGCAAAAAATAGGTGTCGCATCGATTAAATTTTGTGCAAAAGTACTCAGGAAAATTAAATAGTAAGCTTAAGGAAAAGTAATTTTTCTGTTAATAGTCTATCAGCTTATTGTAATCCTATTGGATACCCTGGCAAGAAAAATTATGCGTATTCATAAAATCTGTCGCTTGCTGATGCGTCCATCCATTCCAAATCATGATTTCAGTTTTAAGTATAGTCCTGCATTCACTCTCGATTAAATGGTTGGTAGATTTGATTTTATAGGGTGTTAAATACTCCTCTTGTTGACCCGGAAAGTCTGGATCATCATAAATACAATAACACTGAAATTCTTTACAAGAAGCTAAAAACAGGATTCCTAAGACAAAAATAAAATACTTCATTCTCTATTTATTTTGAGGTTTAACCCAAATCTAAAGAGATGATTATCAGATTAAAAGAGATTTAGCATTGAGTATTCGAAATTTGCGATTTTCGCAAACTACTCTTTTTTCTTCCGCGCAAAGGCATAGCCCACACCTACCTGAAAACCAAAAGAACTGTATTTGAAGAGATAATTGTATTGTAAAGCCATTTTACCAAACCAATTCTTCCCAAATGCTAATTCATATTCGATTCCGCCAGTAATGCAGGGTAAAATCTTATGCTTATCAAACTCTGCTCCTCCTCCAATAAAAATGGAGAAGTTTTTAAACGGGATAACAGAAAAGGTGATTAAGCCAGTATAGGCATATTCGCGTTCTACTTCGGATAAGGAGTCCTTTTCAATAAAGTACTTAGATAATTCAAACTCGTTTATAATGCCCACGGCCATATACTTGTGAAACTCAAAATTGTAATCCAAACCTAAAGTTGGCACAAATACAAACTCTTTGTTTCCCTCTGCATCTAGGGCTTTAGGCACAAAAGTGATTCCAGAGGAAAAACTGAGCTTGTGTTCCATTTCAAACTCTTCTTTTTCTTGTCCAACGAGAATTATCGAAAAACAAAAAGCTAGAATTAGTACTAAATACTTCATTTTAAAACTTTATCAGGATTCAAAATTCCATTAGGGTCGAATACCTTTTTGATTCCCTTCATTAAATCTAACTCCACTTGTCCAAAAGGAATATCCATGTATTCTTTCTGAACCAAACCAATTCCGTGCTCGCCAGATATTGTTCCTCCCAAAGCAATTACCTTCTCAAAAAGCTTTCGAATGGCCAAACTCAATTCTTGATTCCATTTTTGGTCTGACATCTCCCCTTTTAAAATATTGATGTGCAAATTTCCATCACCCGCATGTCCGTAACAAACGGAATCAAAACCATATTCTTTACCAATGGATTTGACTGTTTGCAATAATTTCGGGAGCTCATATCTTGGAACAACCGTATCTTCTTCTTTGTAAATACTTTGAGCTTTAACGGCCTCTCCAACTTTTCTACGGATTGACCAGAGTTGATCTTTTTGAGACTGGTCTTCGGCAAATAGAATTTCATCAGTATCAAATGCTTCCAATACTTCCATGATCTTTTCGATTTCTTGAAAAAGCACCTCTTTGTTATTTCCATCCACTTCAATCAACAAATGCGCTTGAATATCATCTGGAATGCTCAAAGTTGAATCCCCCATGAATTCTAAAGCATACACAATGGCATCTCTTTCCATAAACTCCATCCCGCTGGGTGTAATCCCTGCATTGAAAATCTTTGCAACAGCTTCGCAAGCTTGAACGGAATCTCGGAAGGGTACTAGAATTAATAAATCCTGAGTTGGATGGGGAATCAATTTTAATACGGCTTTAGTAATCACACAAAGCGTTCCTTCAGAACCTACGACTAACTGGGTCAGATTGTAACCCGTAGCATTCTTCAAAACATTGGCTCCCGTCCAAATAATGCTTCCATCAGCTAAAACAACTTCCAGATTCAAAACATACTCGTTGGTCACCCCGTATTTCACTGCTTTTGGTCCGCCTGAATTCTCCGATAAATTCCCTCCAATAAAACAGGAGCCCTTGCTGGCAGGATCCGGCGGATAGAACAAACCTTTTTCCTTCAAAGTATCTTGTAAGACCTCAACGATCACGCCTGGTTCAACTGTAACCTGATAGTTCTTTTCGTCGATTTCTAATATCTGGTCGAATCTTTCCATGGATAGGTTCACCCCTCCTTTAATCGGAATAGCTCCTCCACTTAGTCCAGTTCGAGCACCAGAAGGCGTTACAGCAATTTTTTCCTGATTACAATACTTCAGAATATCGGAAACGTTTTTCGTTGTCTCTGGTTTTAAAACTATTCCGGGTAAAACTGAAATATCTTCTGTTTCATCATGGGAATACTTTTCCAAATTTTCTTGATCCACAAGTACATTTTTCGACTCTAAAATCGATTGAAAATACTGTATATCCTTTTCTTCAATGGCTCTTAAACTCATTCTACAATTTTATATTTCACCCAAGCCGAATCTCTTTTACAAGAATTGAAATGCCACCATTCGGTCTGAATCACCCAAAACCCACCGGCCCACATCACTCTTCTTAGTAATTTCCGATTATTCACTTGCTCTAAACTCAGCATTCCAGAATCCAAATAGATCTTTTCCATGGACGGATAAGCAATCTTTCCAATATGATCATAGGGCGCACCCATGTCAACCGGATTTCCATCGGAATCGGCTATTGTTAAATCGATTGCGGCTCCAAAATTGTGTAAACTCCCATTCCTCGGATTCGAAACGAACTTTCCTCTTTGCCCGGGAGGCAGCGTATCCAGCGTATTCCACATTTTCCATTGCACAGACCTCGGACGAACACCATCATAAACCAACAAAGACTTGGTACTATCAATCTGTTTGAGTTTCTTCTGGGCTTTCACCAGTCTTTCGGCAACATCTGGCTGTAAATAAATACGATTGAGGTTTCCGTACAAATCAATTCCAAGAAAATTGTCTTCAGAAGAATATTTGACATCCACCAAAATCGTTGAATCCAAACTTTGAATATCAACCAACCCATAATCGATCAACCTTTGTTCCAGGGTGTCAATACAGTCTTCCGGATTGAAATTTTCAAGAATGGTGGTATCAATTGATGAGCTGTCAGAGACTAATGAATCCTTTTGTTCACTCGACTTTTTAATTGATTCTTTGTTTTCCTCGCCTTTACAAGCAACTAACAACAAGAGAAATAAGACTACTGTGCTATGGAGATATTTTTTCTTGATCGGTCTCTAATTATAGAATAGATCAAATTTACTAAGAAAATTATTCCCGTTGCACAGACGATACAGCCAGAGATGGATAAATTGAATGATTTCGCGAAATAAAAGCCAATTATTGAAGAAAGAATTCCGAAAACACAACCCAATACAATCATCGGGATCAATCTTTTTGTCAATAAATAGGCTGATGCAGGTGGAATAACCAGAAATCCAACCACTAAGATCGCACCAACGGATTCAAATGACATAACTGTTGAAAGTGAAACCAAACTCATCAAAGCATAGTTCCAGAATCCATTTCGAATACCCAAAGAAGCAGCATAATCTTCATTGAAACTCGTGATTTTCAAACCTTTAAAACCAAAAACCACAAAAGCTAAAACAATGATGAAAACAGGAAATATAAACCAAAAAGCATATGGACCTAAATAGAGATTTCCATCCACGAGTACTTTATCTAGATTAATCATTGAAATCTCCCCAAATAAGACACATTCTTGATCCAAATCGATACCGCCTTCGGTGAAATAGGCAAGCAAAATAACACCAATGGCAAACAACCAAGTAAAAGTTATCCCAATGGAAGCATCTGCATTCATTTTGGCTTTCTTATTTAAGAATTCAATGATAATATTCGTCAATACCCCAAATACAGCAGCCCCAATCAGCATGACCCAAGAGGCACGGCTTTCTGAAACAATATAAGCCAAAACAATCCCAGGAAGCACCGAATGTGAAATAGCGTCCCCTACCATCGCCTTCTTCCTCAGAACCAAGAAAGAACCCAAAATAGCTGAAGTACAAGCCACCGTACTCGCCGTTATGATTGTCCATATGTCAAATATCCACTCGTTCATTTATTAATTCGAAATGCGTAATGCGTAATGCGTAATGTGTAATGTGTAATTATCAGAGCATGTATTTACTGAATAATCAATCAAATCAATTTTTCATTCTTCATTTTTAATTTTTAATTAACTATGGTATCACACTATCATGCGGATCTTTATCCGGATAATCCAATTCCGCTAGCAACTTTGCTTCAATTTCAGGTGTGATAATATGTTCAATTGTCTCCGCAATTCCGTGGATATGGTCTGATTTGAAATTCATTTTATTGGTCAAATACAGTTCCCACAACCTGTGCAATCTTACGATTCTTTTGGCTTCTGTTTTCCCTGATTCACTCAAATAAAACCTTCCGGAATTCTCTAGTAAAAAACCTTTATTCTTGAGCGATTTTAGCCCTTTTTCCAATTCTAAAGTTTCATACGACCGTTTGGATACAATCTCACTTCTCGAAAAATCAGGTAGCTCTCTTTCGTAAGTCAAATAGTAGGCGGTTTTCAATAAATTCTCATTTCGGATTTTAGACTTATTCTCTCGGTTCAAAACGAGCCTTCTCAAAATACCTTTTGGAGAGAACAAAACCGACAAGATCGCTATAATCGAAAGGAAAAAGATAATCCACGGACCCGTAGGCATATTAGGACGAACGTAAGACACAAAAGTCCCCAAAACAGTTGAGATAGTAGCGAAAATCAAACCTAGGAAAATCAATTTTCGAATGCTATGTGTCCAAAAGCCAGCAGCTCCGGGAGGTGTGATTAACAAAGCCGCCATCAAAACTACACCAACAGTCTGAATTCCACTAGCAATAACTAAAACGGTTAATGAAGACATCACAAAATCAATCCATTTCACATTCCAGCCGATGGATTTAGCATAGTCTTCATTGAAACAGATAGTCGTAAATTTTTTAAAGAAAAGTAAAGTAATGATGCCTACAATGATCAGAACGCCAATGAAAAGCTTTAAATCAGCATCTGTAATCGCGGCCGCTTTCCCAAACAAAAAGTGATTGATCCCGGACTGATTCGCATTATCAGAATTTTGAATAAAGGAGAGTAAAACTGCTCCAAAAGCAAAGAATAAAGATAAGGTGATGGAGATGGCTGAGTCCGCTTTGATCTTGGAGCGACTTACGATAAAATCTATAAAGAAAACGGAAATCCAACCTGATAAAAAAGCACCAAGAATTAACAGCAAAGGATCTTTTTCCCCAGATAAAATAAAAGCAAAACAAATTCCAGGTAAGACGGAATGTGACACCGCATCGCCTACTAAGGCCTTTTTCCTAAGATAAGTGAACGTTCCGATAATGGCTGAAGCAAATGATACAGCCAAAGCACCGATCAGAATCGTCAGTACTCCAGGATCTTTAAATGATATGAAATCAATTAACTCGCTCATTTATCGTCAAAATCCTTTTCTCTCAATGGGAAATCTTTCTTTTTAATCTCCTTACCAACTTCTTCAAGTAAGGTTAATCGCGCCCCATAAGCGGAATTTAGATTCTCTTCTGTTAAAACCTCAGCAGTTTTTCCTGCTGCAACCAAACGGGTATTTAATAAAATTGTATAATCAAAAAACTCGCGAACGGTTCTCAAATCATGGTGCACAAGTAAAACCGTCTTACCTTCATCCTTTAATTTCAATAGAATTTCCAAAATGGTTTTCTCCGTTGCCATGTCAACTCCTGCAAAGGGTTCGTCCATGAAATACAAATCCGCTTTCTGTGCCAGTGCACGTGCGATAAACACTCTTTGTTGTTGTCCACCAGAAAGCTCTGAAATCTGACGATCTTTAAACTCCAGCATTCGCACACTTTCTAAGGCTTCTCTGGCAATTTCTTTATCGGCTTTTGTGGTCCGTTTAAATAGATTCTTTCCCGAATACCTCCCCATGAGCACTACTTCCATCACACTAATTGGAAATTGCCAATCTACGGACTCTCTTTGCGGTACATAGGCAATTCGATTTCGAACTTTATCAATATTTGAATCAAACACCTTTACATTCCCGGAAACGGGCTTCACGATATTCATGATCGTTTTCAGTAAAGTGGTTTTACCCGATCCATTCGGTCCGATTATTCCAGCCAAAACCCCTGTCGGCAATTCAAAATCAACATCCCAAAGAACGGGAGCCCCGGAATAGGAAACCGTGATATTATGTACATCGATACTTTTATTCTCCATGGATACTTTCGATTATGGTATTCACATTGTATTCAATCATTCCCAAATAAGTCCCTCCAAGTTTATTTTTTTCATCCATGGCATCCGACAATAAGGTTCCACCAATTCGAATGTTGTGACCTTTCTTTTCGCATGTTTCGATAACCGATTTTAAAGATCTGGAAGAAACGGAAGACTCAACAAACAAAACATTCACATCCTTCTCGAGAATGTAATTGACTAAGTTTAGTTTATCTTTGATCCCAAATTCTGAAACCGTCGAAATCCCTTGTAAACCTTTTACCTGAAAGTCATATTTTCTTCCAAAATAAGAAAAGGCATCATGAGAGGTAATTAGAATTCTTTTTTCCATTGGTACGGAACTTATTTTTGCTTCGAGTTCCACTTGTTTGCTGTCAACTTTCTTTTTGTATGCTGAATACTGTTCTTGATATTTAGAAGAATTCTTTTGATCAAAAGCACTTATTTCATCCACAAAAAATTGTGCCCCCATCATGAAAAGATCTGGATCAAACCAAATATGTGGATCATAACTATTTTCATACTCAGAAGTAGAAATCAGATTTATTTCTTTTATTCCATCACTCCACTGAATGATCAGTTTCTCTCGCCTTAATTTCTCAAAGATCTCCCCCATTTTGCCTTCCAAATGCAAACCATTGTGTACGATAACATCTGCATTCTGCAATAATCGGATATCATTCGGACTCGCTTTATACAAATGTGGATCTACCCCTGGCCCCATGATGGTCTCCACTTGATGCAGATCTCCACAGATGTTGTGAACCACATCACCTAGCATTCCAGTTGTGCAAACGATCAAAAGCTTTTCCCCAGGCTGCTTTTGCTCCAATCTACATGAAAACAAAAGCGCAAGCACCCCAATCAGCCCTATGAATTTTCTACTAACCATTCACCTCTCCACCATCAACCATCCTACCTTTTACTTTTAACCTTTTACTTTTTCCTTCTTATGAATATTCCAACTCACACCAATCTGCCCGTAGTGATACTTCCAATTAATTCCAGCACCATAAGACAAATCGACTTGAACCCAATCAGTGATTTGATAAGCAAAACCAAGATCAAAACTGGTATCAAACTGCCTAAAATCGTCATAGGTTCCGAAATTTTCGATGAAACAAGAAAGTTTCGGTGTAATATTAAATCCAAGTAAAAAAGTATAAGAAAGCAGACCTTTTCCATAGCCATAATAACCATATCCAACATTGTAAAGAATACTAAAGCGATCCGTAACTTGGTGTCCGATTGAAAACTTATTCATGGTAGAAAACTTTTTGGTTGTTAGTCCTTCTGTCCCTACAGGCATTCCCCACATGGATACAAAAGCAACACTTGTTTTCTTCCCTTCCTTATTGAAAAGTTGAGCTTTAAAACCAATCAATGGGTCGGTTACTCCGAAGGTGTTCTCACCCGTATGCTTTCGTCTTAAAGAAACCACATTGTTTTGCAATCTCAATTCCAACCATTTTGTCACACCCAATCGCAAAGCTGTAGGCATGTCAAACATTCGGTATTGATTCGTATCCGTTCCAAAGAAATTCACGTCGAATCCTTGTTCAATTTGAAAGCTATTTTTCATGACTGTTGTTGGCGCATCGGAAGCTCCTGGTCTGTCCGTTGAAATCTGTGCAATGGTCGTTCCCACAGAACTAAACACAAGTAGTAGAAGTAATAATTTGAGTCTATACATTTTTAAAAAGTTGAAAATCGAATTCCAAGATACAAAGTTCTTGGTCTTTGTGGACCATAAACATAACCTCCATCTCGATCTGCGCCTATGTCAAAATCTTGTTGATAGCTATTTAGAATGTTTTTCATTCCTAAATCAAACACCAGACAATATTTTCCAATGTCCAAATCATAAGAAAACTTCACTCCCCAATCGTAAAACCAAGGCGTACGTTCCAATACGTCGTTTGGAATAAACCCTGCATAATGCGGTACCCACATACTTCCTGTAAGATTTAAACTCGTCGAAATTGTGAAGTTTTTTACTGGAATTGTTGAAACAATCAAACTCCCATAATAATTTGGAGTCTTCATGAAAACATTTGAAAACTCCCCATCCGTCCACTCAACAGCTGTTTTGTATTTAGCCGATTGAATGGTAAAAGCAGATTCAATGGCAATCCATTCTTTAAAAGCATATTTCGCTTCTAAATTGACTCCTGCAACGGTAGATGCATCCCCATTGGTTTTTAGTAAAACTTGATTACTATCAATTACTGTATTTTCATAAACAAAAGGATTTTGAATCTGAGTTAAAAAACCATCAACAGCAAAATATAAAGTTGAAGAAGAAATTTGCTTAGAATAGTTTAACCCCACAGTAAAGGTATTCGACGTTTCATGCTTTAAATCACTTCCCAAAACCACACGTCTAAAATCCCCTGAAACAATTTCAGCGTGAATTTCATCAGAAAAGAGCTGGGGCGACATATACCCTCTCGAATAATTTCCTCGAATTTGAACACCTACCTTTGTATCGATTAAAAAGCCTGCTCTTGGATTGAGAATCATTTTATGAATGACATTATCCATATCTGCTCGTAAACCTAAATTCAATTTTAACCAAGAAAGGACTTTCCAATCAAACTGTCCAAATAGTCCTAGATTATGAATATTCTGAAAGACGTCTACATTATAGCCTGGTTTCTCATCTGAAATTTGATTATTCCGGTATTCCGTTCCGAAAATCATTTTCCCAGATCCTTTTTTCAAAATCTTATCGAAAAAATAGGTGTAATTCACACCTCCAATAGCCGTTAAATCTTTTGTTAAGCCGTAGCCATTCGGATCAAATCCAGAACCATAGTAATTGTCCATATGGGTATATTGAGCCGTCCCATAAAAATCAAATTTTGATTTTCGATCTTGGGAATAAAATTGATACGACACATCCCCTCCTAAGATGCTTGACTTTAACTCTTCCGCAATATTCGTTTTTTCCGGAGCCACATCCAATTGATCTCCACCTCTTCGGTATTCATAATTCCCTCGAATACTTATATCAAAGCGATGCAATTCTTTTGGCTTATAGAATAGTTTTAATTCCCCCGAATAGGAGTTCAATTTGGGCAATTCAGAAAATCCATCTCCATTGGCATCGTAAGCTTCTCGCATTCGGTAACCACCAATGGCGTTTAATCCAAATTTATTATTCTTCGAAACATAGGTCCCCAGTAAATCTGCGTTTACTTCCCAAGAATCAAATCCAATCAAACCCGTATTGACTCCAAGCTCAATTCCAGAATATAGTGGGTCTTTGGTAATTAAATTGATAACCCCTCCCATAGCATTCGCGCCGTAAAGAGCCGAACCTCCTCCTTTTACCACCTCGATTCGATCAATTAATACTGCTGGGATTTGCTCCAGACCATAAACACTGTTCAATGAAGAAAAACTTTGGCGCCCATTGATTAAGATTTGAGAATATTTCCCCGGTAATCCGTTGATTCTAACTTGAGAATACCCACAATTTTGACAATTGGTTTCGGTCCTCAAACCCGGTTGAAAATTTAATCCATCAGAAATGGAAATGGCTTGAATCAGCTTTAGTGTTCGACTATCTGTAATTGTTATCCCAACAACAGACTCTCTTACTTTCTCTTCATTTCTAGTTCCAGTCACCACTACTTTTTCCAAACCAAAAACATCTGAAGTCAATTGATAACTCAATGGTGAAGAAACAGAATTTAGATCAAGGGTATCAGCGATTGTCGAATAACCTACAAAAGAAATTTCCAAAACAACTATTCTTGATTTTGCTTTTATGGAGAAACTTCCTTTTTCATCAGAAACAACCCCCAATTGGTCTGTTTTGTTAAAAACATTGACAAAAGGCATCCCCTCTCCTTTCGAATTCAGAATAACACCCGAAAGAATATTTTTTTGAGCACACAAATAAGTACCTAAAAATAAGAGCAGTAAAACCAAAAACCTTCTATACATAAGTCTTTTCAAACCTTTTAGAAGTACAAATTTAAAAAGTTAGACTAATCTAACAAATTTTCTTTATGCATATTTATTTATATTTTAGCCCCATGAATTCACAAACGGAGGAAAATTATCTGAAGGCACTTTTTAATTTATCCAATGATAAAGGAGAGGTGAGTACGTCAGAATTAAGCACGAAGCTTGAGGTGAGCACCCCTACGGTGAATAGCATGATCAAGAAATTATTCGAGAAAGGCTTGGTTGATTATCAAAAATACAAACCGATTCGATTAACCAAGAAAGGACGATTGGAAGCCGCACTAATTATTCGAAAGCACCGACTTACAGAAATGTTTTTGGTGGAAAACATGGGGTTTGGATGGGAAGAAGTGCATGAAATAGCCGAACAAATTGAGCATATCAAATCGCCAATCTTCTTTGACCGTATGGATGAATTAGTTGGCTATCCTACTGTAGATCCACACGGTTCACCAATTCCAGACAAAAAGGGAAACATCGTTGAAAAAGAATATCAAATTCTCAGCAAATGTAAACCGGGTGACAAAGTTTGGGTGGTTGCACTTAGAAATAGTTCTTCTGATTTCTTGAATTTTCTCAATAATAGGGACTTATCACTCTCAACAAAAATCATCATTCACTCAATCGAAGAATTCGACGGTTCTATGGTGGTAGAATACAATGGAAAGAAAGAAACCCTCTCCAAAACAGTTTGCGACAAACTCATGATCGAAAAAAAGTCCAAAAACTAAAGCTCTTAAACAAATCCCCACAACAAAACCCTACCACCTATTCCTATCACCTATTACCTATTACCTAAAACCTATTACCTAAAAAAAAAGCCCCACATCTCTGCAGGGCTTTCCAAATATGACAAGGCTTTTTTTAATCAATAGCCATCTTAGCTAACCAAAGCATTTTACCTTTCTTATCTTCTCCAACGAAAATCAATTTCTTTCCGTCAGCAGACATAATTTCCGATACATTTGGATTTGTGAAGTACTGTTGTTTTCCTTCCGCATCTGCTCCTAGATATTGGAAATCTCCGATTGTAGCGTTTTCTAAATCTACTTTTGCTACTGCTGGGTAGTAAAGAAGTTTTCGCTTCGATACTGGAAGTGTAGCTCCACCAAAGTTGAATGAGAATCCATGTCTCATACCTTTAATCTCACCATAGATCCAGTAAAGGTGTTTACCGTTTGGAGTAATGTACATACTTTGAGGTGTTACAATCGACTTTGAATAGTTATTCATTTTATCTCTTCTTACACCGTAAGCTCTTTTCAAACTCCCTTTGTCATCGAAGTGAGCCAAGATCAAATCTTTGTATCTTTTAACTGTATAGTAATTACCTGCGGCATCTTGCTTCACTTGTTTTGTATAGTTTTGACCAGCTAGAATCAACTCTCCATCTCCTGTAATGAAAGTAATTCTTCTTGTAAAGTTCTTCCCTTGATATTCAGGCATTTTCTTTTGTGAAGGTGGAGCTGAAGCTTTTTCTTCAAACTCATCCAAATTCGTAGAATTAATCCAAGCTACTTTTCCTGAAGCTACTTTTAAGATTTGGTAGTTCTTATACTTGATTTCCTTCTCTTTGTTCGACATAACCACTGGTGAAGTTACCATCGCAACCTGATCAATATAAACACCATCTTTCGCTGGACCGAAGAAGTAATAATCCTTCTTATCTGGCGATTGTACCATTCCTTTGATTACCCATCCAGAAGTTTCAGCAGTAAAGTCTAACTTTCCAGTAATTTTTCCTTCTGAGTTGATTTTCAAAATCTTGCTTTCTCCCATATTTGGATTCAAGTCTTTCTTACCGGACATCCCTTTCACAGGTGAGAAAATCACATACCATTCTCCTCCATCACCAACATCGGCCATTGAGTATTCATCATCGTAATCTTCTGCATCAGCACCGTAAACTACTTGATCAAAGCTTACACACATATTGTATTGAAAATCGATCTCTTCCAAATACTCAACATCCAATTCAGGAGTTAATTTTACAATTTGGAATTTTCTAGCATGTTGTTTTTTAATCTTAGATCCTTTCGGAGCTTTAATACCTACAATCATATACGCATCACCTGTCTCTGTATTAACAACGTGCTTATATAAGTAGATTTTGTCATCCGTTTCCGACTTAATCTTAACTTTTTCTACTTTATCATAATGTGGAATATATCCTCCGAAGAACCAGTTCCACTTCCATGTTGCTCTTTTCTTTTCAGCGATGATCTTTCCTCCAAACATCGCTTGGCGAATATCGATCCATTCTCTTGTATAAGACTCACCCTTATACTTAAACCACTGAAAAGATTCTCTTAATTCTTTCATCGCGTCTCTCCACGCATCACCGAAAGTATAAACCTTCACATCCTCCTTCAAGAATTTAAAGTCTTTGTCGAATGAATAGGTTTTAAATTTTGTTTTAAACATATCTTTCTCAACATAAGTCAATGATGTAACTTCTGTTGATGGATCATAACTTACATTACCCACATAACTATCCTTGGTTAAGGACTCAGGAACGTAAGTCACCTCTTTTTCTAATTTTTGTCCGAAAACCGGCACAAGCATTAGAAATGACAAAAATGCAATAGTCAGATTTCTCCTCATAGTATTAATTTTAATTGATAATTAATTTATTCTCAAGTTATTCCGCGCCAAATATAAAAGCATTTTTTGGTTTCCGCTAGATATTGGCAAACAACTTTGCTAGACTTTGCAAACAGTATGCCAGAGTATTATTATGCACGCCTAAAAACCTTAAAAATAGTCTATTACTGAAATGGTTCGGTCCATTCCTAAAGTCGAAAAGAAATCTCCACCCTTTGAGAGTATATTTAACGGTGTTTGTACAGAACAAAGATTTTTAAATCTAAGTATTTAGATTTTTTCAGTTAGGACTCCGTTTGGGGTCCTTTTTGATTTTTGATTGGTCTGGATTATTCTATTGTTTTCATTTTCGCTGGCAAATTGATGATGCCAGACCCATCTACTAAAGTTTTACCCTTAACATGTACCAGCTTCAAGCTTACTTTGAAATCGGACCAATCCTTCCCTTTTAAAATCAAATAATTTCCATCGGAAGAATGAATAACAAAAGATTCTGGACAATCTTGAGCATTTAGGATGGGGTCAAAACCAAGCCCCATCTCAGGATCTTCTTTCCGTGCTTCGGATAAAACGCGTTTTACTTCCTTTTTAAATGCCTCTGTAACATCATACCTCTTCTCTAACCAAACATTCACATCTCCACCCGGATTACTTGAAACAAAGGCTGCATAATCGTTCAAAAAGTGTAAACCGACACTATAACTATAGACTTTTTTCGTCCTTTCATCATTTTCTGTTTTAACCGAATTCTTATCATTTTCTTCTTGTTTATTTGAGCAAGAAAGAAAAATATAAACAGAGATGTAAAGGAAGATTTTTAGTTTCATAAAATTGAATTAAGACAAAAAAAAGAGCTCCTTTTGGAAGCTCTTTTTCTCTGGCGGAGAATGAGGGATTTGCAAATTCTTATACTGATTCTTATTTATTCTTCTCATTATCAATGTTTTATATTTTTTCGCTTTTCAAAACCAAGTGGAGCAAATGGAGCAAAATGTTATTCACTTAAAAACATTCACAATCCAATACAGGTTTTTGATGTCTGAAATTGGAAATTCAAGGTCTGGAATATTCTTAGCTTCTGCCTTTAAACAAAAGTGTTCTTGATCTTTGCCAGGCATAATCTGACGGATCCAGGAAAAATCCTCTGTATGAATCAAAAACGCATAGCCATAATTTATTGCTCCACCTTCTTTTACATATTTACAAAATAGCTGATCTCCTTTATTTATGCGTGGTGCAAGAGAATCCTCATGTGCAATTAGAATCAAGTCGGCATCGACACCTGGATACACAACCCCTTTATCCGGATCCTTGTCTGGTAGGCCGTTTTCATCGGGATTAAAGATATTTCCATGGATGTTGAAGAAAGGTATCTGATCAAAAGAGGTATTATTGTCTACGATTGTTTCGCCTGATAATACTTTTGTGAATTTTTTCACCCACTTATCGGGTACATTTCCTCTTGTTATCCATCCATTTAATTTATTTCTTGTAGCTCCAATCGATCTAGCAAATTCAGCCTGAGACATCCCAATTTCCTGTAATTGTTGCTTTATTTCTTCTCTTGTAATTTTCATAAATAGTACTCGTTAAAAACAAAAAATATCGGATTTTATGTTTCGTTTGTATATTTCTGTATATATTTGTCTTGAACATACGTTCGTAAAAACACGAATAATAATACATTTTATGGAGATGACATCAAATACCAATCCAAAAACCTACAAATACAAAGTAGATTATTATCTGAGAAAGCTTCCAAAAGATCAATATGATGTTGCAAGGAACACTTTAGCAGTAAGAATGAAAGTACATGTCAGAACAATTGACAAGTACAGATACACAAAAATCAATAGCCACTACTCTATTCCAAGTGAACATTTATTTATCCTGGCTAACTTTTTTGGGGTTTCAATGGTCGACATGTTTGAACAAGCTCCTGAGGTTGTAAATAGAGAGCAGCTAATAGAAGAACACAAAGAAAAAACATTCAAAGACTATAATTCATGATAAAACTTATGTCAATTGACGTTCAAGGGGATAAGTATCTCTTGTCGTATCGTAATGAGTCATCTACAGCAAAGATGATTTTCGAATCAGAAAGAAAAGCAAAAAGCTATTTCGCAAAGGTGCTAGTTCAGGATATATGCAGAAATATAAAGGCATATTCTGAACTTCAAAAAAACATAGCACCAGTTTATTTTAATGCAGACCGAATGCTAGCAAAGAAATTTGATCAGTACAGAACTCAGTATTATAAACTAATTGCTGAAGTTGGTAATATGCCTCTTATTCTGACTCTAGAACCTGCCCGAGCACAAGAAAGATTAAAAGAAATTCTATTTCATGTCATTAGTACACTACCTCCAGAGCTCAAGATTAAAAATTTTGACTGGCCAAAGAATTATGCTGCATGTTATGAGTTAGCTAATGAAATAGATAAAACTATTGACTTTCTAAAAAAGCAGTTATGCGATACGCTGTAAGACTTGGATCCATCACATGTATGGGAAAGAGAGAGATAAAAACTTTTCAAACAGAAAGTGATCGACTTAAGTACATACAAGAGATGGAAAACGAAGGGTTTTCAGTGAGAATGACACCGATGATTCCTGGATCTAACCGAACAAGACCATTAAAGATTATTCATCATTGATTAAACATGGAAGCAGTAAGCATACTTAAACGAAATCCAAACTACAAGGCGATGGTGGTTTTGGAAAAGGAGATTTTATTCAATCAAAAGAAGATTAAGAGAAGGCAGCACACAGTTGATCAATATCCAAATCTAAAAGGAATAGATCGATTGATGAAAGAAATCAAAGCGCTAAAAGAAGAAAATGCTCAACTATTTAAGTCTTTAAAAAAACTAGAATGAATTACGCGGAAGAACACAAAGAAATAATACAAAAAGGCTATCAATTTGATCCGGAACTAGAAGTATTCTATGTTCAACCTGGTGAAGCCAAGAAATTTAAAAAGCCTGAAGGATATGAAGATTTTACCGTAGAAGAAAAAGAAAAAGATTGGTACTTCGAAGAGCGCGTGATCGATGAGCTTGGACTAACCGAAGATGAGAACATTATCGACCTTGAGGTTGAGGGCAAAATGTGCAAAAACAAGATCTTCACCGTTGGAAAAAAAGGAGATATTGAAATTTCGTGCTACACTTTGCACAGAAGACCGTTTACCTATTCCCAAAAAGGATCCCAGAGTAGATCGAGTGTAAATCCAGATGTTTTTGATGTGATCACGAGATTTACACCTCACAGAGAAAAACTGGAAGGTAGAAAATACAATATTACCGGTAAAACCGGAATACATCCTTTTTTTCATCCCGAAATCATAAGGCTTTTTGAGGATAGAGAAGAAATCAAAACCCTAGTAATTACTGAAGGCTATTTTAAAGCATTTAAGGCAACTAAAGAAGGAATTCCGACAATCGGTTTATCATCCATAACTCATTACAGAGATAAAGAAGCAGACTCCATACATCCAGAGATAATTGAACTTATAAAAACATGTAAAGTCAAAAACATTGTAATTCTTTGGGATGGAGATGCAAGGGATATCAGCTCAAATGCAGTTTATCACGAGGAAGATTTATACAAAAGACCTGGAGGATTCTTTAGCGCTGCATCAAAAATGAGAGATCTTTTGAAGGAATATACTTCTAGAAATCAGAGTATATTTTTTGCCAGAATAAAATCTGAAGCTATTCCTGGTAATCCTAAAGGAATTGATGATTTAATTATTAAGCAAAATGATCAAATATCCAGAATTATTGAAGATTTTCAGAACATTGCCTCATTCCCTGGTTATTACATCGACCGATTAGATATAAAAAAAGATTCCAAAGAGCTTAAAAACTATTTCAAAATAAGCTCTGCTGAAGCCTTTTATAGATTTCATCAAGACACAATAAAAGAACGAGAGTTTATATTTCTTGGAACAAAATACAAATGGAACGAGGAACAGGACCAACTAGATATTATAATCCCTGGAGCATTAAAAAAATACGTTCGAGTGGGTACAGAGTACTTTCGACATATAGATTTTGTAAACCAAAATGAAGAAAAAATTCCAGAGCTGGCAAAATGGAAAAAAGAAACAATAATTCAGGATCATGGTAAAGAAGCACTTAGACATATTCCCAAATTACTAAGATTTGTGAATGTTCCGTCACATGACAATTATCAAAAAGTTATTGGCAATTGTTACAACAGATATTTTGAAATTGACCACAATCCTTCAGAAGGTGAATGGCCTCATATCGAAAAATACCTAAAACATGTATTCGATGAACAATATGAATTTGTTCTGGATTATTTACAGCTACTTTATCAAAAACCGCAACAAAAACTACCAATTATTGCTTTGGTTTCTGAGGATCAGGAAACTGGAAAATCAACATTTATCTCTTTGCTAAAAATGATTTTTCAATCAAATGTCACAAGTGTTGGAAATGCAGAATTATCCTCGGAATTTAATTCTGGGTGGGTCACTAAATTAATAGTCGGAGTTGAAGAGACTTTAATTGACAAAGAAACTGTAGTGAATAAAATAAAAACAGCTTCAACTGAAAAAACTTACCCCTTGCGACAAATGCATGCGGATCTTGTAGAGATTGACATTTTTGCAAAGTTTGTTTTTACCTCAAATAAAGAAGATGATTTCATTCGTTTAGAAGCTAAGGATCGAAGATTTTGGGTCAGAAAAGTACCCGTACTTAAAGAGAAAGATCCTCTATTTGATCAAAAAATGAAGAACGAACTGGATCACTTCATATACTTTCTTCAAAATAGAAAATTACATGTTCCAAAAGCTCTTTCTCGCATGTGGTTTGATCCGATCACATTAGAAACGGATGCATATCGAAAACTTAAGGATAATTCAACTCCAGGTGCCGTTAAAGAAATCAAATCCAAACTATCCGATATGTTCATGGATTTTGGGGATGAAGAAATTGAAATGAGTCTTTCCGACATTAAAACTTATTTCCGCTTGCGTTATGAAGAAAACTACATTAAAAAACTACTTAAAAACCATGTGCCGCACAAAAGAAGTATGGCCAAAAACTCACACAAAATTTCACCAAAAAGATACAAGTTCAAATGGTGGAGCTCAACAGATCCCGACAAAGGTTACGACCTTATTGAAGGAAGGGCGTGTGTATACATATTCCATAAGGACAATTTCATTGATGTAAACAAAGGCAAACAATTAAAGATTAAATAAAGCCGCAAATTCTTTATAAAACCGATTTTCCATTAATAAAAAATGAAAAGATCAGTTCTAAATTCTCCTTCTGGTCCCTTTATCAGAAAAGATTGTCAATTCGAATATTTTATAGATTATGTCGGTCGTACCTTCTCCGCTCATATTATATTCTAGGTTATCATTTTCACAAAAATACTTGAGGTAAATAGTACCTGTCCCTTTGTAAAAATCAACAAACAAGTATTCCGTGTAATCGTAAATTCCTAAAAAGGCGAATTCATTAACAATTGATGTATTCCAAACCGTACATTGACCCGTTTCAGTCTCATAACCAGACATAATAAATCTTTTGTGATGGGACAGAGGGTTCTCACTATCAACTCTAAAGGACATTTCTATCCCTGTTGGAAACAATAATTTTTCTCTAATAAAATCTTTCACCTCATTAGGGCTCATTTTTGCTAAATCATCTACCGTCATATTAATATAAATTTTAGGAATCCAATTTACTCAATTTTCATTTTGCTTCTAAAACTACTTATTAACAATTCCCAAAAAATCCATCGACCTTTAATTATTCTATGACAAATATGACAACTATGACAAAAAGCTATATAAGTCCTATAAATAAAGAAAAACATCTTGTCACACTTTTGTCATAGATTTAAAATTCTGTGACGTTGTTGTCATAGAATTTTGTCACAGCCGTCATAGATTTATTCAAAAGTATGACAAGCTCTAAACTAGTCATAATAAGTCATTCAAGAAATCTTGTCACAGTGTCATAGATTTTTTGAAACTAGCTGCTGTATTCTACAGTTTTACAACCAGCTTTTTTTAGGAATTCAAGAATCCCTTTTCAATTTCGAAAGCTTCTTGAGTTTTTCAAAATAATCGTCCCAAAGGGCTTTTTTTTCTGTGGATTGATTCATTGGATTTGTGCCATCATCATAAAGAAAATACTTTACAGCCTCTCCTTTTTCATTGTATTGCGTACTTTCATTCTCCAAGAAATCCAATTGACCTTTTCTTATTTTATACTTTGTGTAAATCGGAAGATCGGTATAGAGAACATTTGGAATATTTTTATACATCTCATTATTATAACCTAAAGGCATATATTCTCTATTAAAAGCCATCCAAGTCCCATCTTCTTTTCTTGCTATTCCATAAGGCAGATTTATTCGAAAAAAATCGTTTAACATAGTTTTTCATTTTTGGTTTTTCATTTACCACTTCTACAATCTATATTTATTCAGAAGACAATTCCAACCTAATTTCTTCAATTTTGTCCTCACTTGAAGGAAAGATAATCGTTACTATATTATTCCCAGGATCCTTTCCAACATTATCTATTTTGTGAAACTTAAAATCTTGTTCAATTTTCATTCTTAAAGCCTTAATTTGCGGTGGAACTAAAGCATCATCAAGCAAATAGCATGATTCTGTTAGCATTTTTGCGGGGTAACTACCCTCTTCTTGAAGCATTGAATATAGTTTTAAACCAAATCCAAAGTCCGAATTACAATCATAACATACTAAGACATCTTTATCTCCCATCAATTTAGTTTTTTCAGTAAATGATTTTACGTGTTTCATAATAACTTATTTATACTCGAAATTAATTCTCAAATATCCAGCAGCTTCAGAAAATCCAGCAACTTGTGCATAGATCCCAGCAGAACTCAACATTCCTCTTGTTGTTTCTACATATTCAATTGGAACAATTACCCATAATGGAAAGCCTAATTTTGAGTACTCACCCCATTGTTTTATAGATTCTTCGTTAAGCGACTCTTTTGTCTCTACTTCTGCGATAAATTCAACTTTTCCGGTAACCGGTCCGAAATAAATCACATCTGGATACAACTCTCCAATTTCTTGGTTTTTCTCCTGATTTGGATTGATTTCAACTTTAAAACTTGGTTCACCTTGTATTTTTGCTTGATAAATTACTCTGTCATGTAGATTATGCATAAATCCTAAAGTTTTACCTACAAAATAATGACGTTTTAATCCAGGAAAATATTTTTTGTGATAAACTGCGAAATCTCATCGACAAACAACAAAAAAAAGGTGAATCATTGCTGATTCACCTTTGATTTCCGACCACATTTAATCGGACTACCACCTAAATCGGCAACTAATATCCGTATCAATATTATCTAAGATCAAAAATCACATTTCCAGGAGAAACTGCTGCAATATTTCTTAATTCAGTAGGAGTCTTTCTTCCAATATTAACCATTATTACAGTCGCCCCATGAGCAGCTCCAGCTGCTGCAATATTTCTCAATTCGGTTGCGGTCTTTCTTGAACAATCAATAATAAAACCTCCTCCAGAGGCTGCAATATTTCTTAATTCTGTTGTAGTCATCTTGATTTTTCCTCACAATATATTGATATGTTATTCATTATTGATTTTTTTGTGATAAACTGCATATTTTTGAGTATCAACTACAACATAAATAATATTCTTTTGTAATCTAAATTTGAGTTGATTGCTAAAAAGTTGGTATTATGAATTAGCAAAAAGGTTCCAACTACCTGTTTATTAAAGTGTATACTAATCGGTTTCACATTAATCTTGAGATTTTAAATGGTTATAGAGGCCAGAAGAAAGGCGGGAAATATCCCGCCTCTTACTCTGTTGCTTGAAGGTAAAAGAAATTTACCTGTATTACTTGATGGACCAATTTAATAAAGCTTCTTTTTTGAACCCTTAAATATTTGATGAGCGGTTTCTAAAACTTTCCGAAACGTGAATACATGTTGAATTATGCGTGTATACACGGTGTATACAACATGAATACATGTAAATATTAACGTAATCGTCTGAAACCCTTGATTATGCACATGTATGCATACTAGTTTTGTCATGTATTCAAAATGAATTCACATGTATACAGTTTCCGAAAACGGTTCCGCAAGATTTACCAAAGCCCAATCCACGGAGCTTACAGATATATTCAAGCAAGTAGGAGAAAAAACAGGTATTCCTATCAATTCCTTTCGTGAAGGAATGCTTGCACTCATTGAATACTTTAAGCTTCCGCAAGAAATGAATGCAGATGAATTCAAAAATTCCGAAAGTGAATATAAGAAGTATTCAATTGTATTCACACCTGAAGCGTTCGAAAATTTAAAAGAAGCTTTCTTAAATACAAATGAAGAAAATGAAACGGATTTTGAAGATTCAGAAATCACTCTGGAATCTTTAGAAAAGATCACAAAAACAATCTGGCCTCCGAAATCTATTGAAGATCAACTTTCAAAAGGGCAGGTTCTTTTCGAAATGGATGAAGAGCAATATGCAGTTTTCAAACTTATCCAGGATAACAGAGCAAAACTTTTAGAAAAACAAGGAGGTCAAAGAGAAAGTGATGCGGAGCTCTGCAAAGCAATCCTATTTAACGAATCGGTTCTTTATAACTGGGGAGGTGGAATTTATACAGGATTATCATGAGACTATATAAAGCGAAATATAAAAGTACTGGCTCAGTATCGACTCATAAAGGCAATCTGCTAATTAGAGCAAATTCAGTATTTGCAGCAAGGATCAAAGGGATAAAGCATATGAATAAGCTTAATCCGAGTTTCAATAATGAGATCGAAGAGCTAAAAAGAGTGGAGGTGATCACATGATACATTTAATCTACAAGTGCCAAAAATCTATTCAACGAATCTGGAGATGGTTTAAAAGCTTCTTTGTTTTTCAAATTCCGGAAAAACTTGATGAGTCTGTACCTGTCGAAATTCCGAAGTGGTTTCAGGACAAAATAAAAAGAAGGCGAAAAGCGAACCAAGCATACCTCTCCATAGCCCCTATGCGGGGCTACGGGAGGTATGCCGACCGTTGAACTAAACAATACACACACTTACTGTTATTCAGTCACATAAACTACTGTTTTTCAATTGATTAAGTTGGTACATTATCATTCATTTGCAAGCGTAAACTGATTTCTTAACAGACGCAATGAATAAGCAAATGAGCAATAAGCAACACGACTACGTGACCCAATTTGAGGATTGGATGACCTTACGGAACTACTCCCCGAAGACGATAAAATGCTACACGTGTGCCCTTCGGAAGTTTTGGGAA
>JAUICI010000039.1 GCA_030427935.1 Bacteroidia bacterium
AAAGAAAGATACTTATCGTGCATCAGGAGCTGGAGGTCAGCACGTAAATAAAACGGAATCAGCGGTTAGATTAACGCATATTCCAACTGGAATAGTGGTTGAATGTCAAGACGGAAGATCCCAACATAAAAACTACGAAAAAGCATTAAATGTACTTCGCTCTAGATTGTTTCAACAAGAACTAGAGAAAAAGCAAAGTGAAAGAGAAGCGCATCGTAAGTCCTTAGTTTCTACTGGTGATAGGTCTGCAAAAATCCGGACTTATAATTATCCACAAGGAAGAATTACGGATCATAGAATTAACAAAACAATCTACAATCTACCTAGCTTTATGAATGGTGATATTCAAGAGATTATTGATTCATTAAAAATGGCTGAAAATGCTGAGAAATTGAAAGGTCAAGAAGTAAGCTGATAAAATGAATAGACAAAAATTAATTGAAGAGATCAAATCAAAGAATTCCTTTCTTTGTGTAGGGTTGGATACTGATTTAGAGAAAATTCCGAAACATTTTTTGGATTTTGACGATCCAATATATGAGTTTAATAAGGCGGTAATTGATGCAACAAAAGATCAGTGTGTAGCCTATAAGCCCAATATTGCCTTTTATGAATGTCATGGTTCAAAAGGATGGGATTCTCTCAAAAAAACTATGGATTACATTCCGGATAATATTTTCACCATTGCCGATGCTAAACGAGGTGATATTGGAAATACTTCGAGTTATTATGCGAAAACCTTCTTCCATTATTTAAATTTCGATTCGGTAACAGTGGCGCCTTATATGGGTGAAGATTCTGTTACACCGTTTTTAGAGTTTGATGATAAATGGGTGATTCTATTGGCTTTGACTTCAAACAAAGGAGCGATGGACTTTCAGCTATTTGAACAAGACGGTAAGAAGCTATTCGAAGAGGTTTTAACGAAGTCTCAAAATTGGGGAACTCCTTCCAATCTGATGTATGTTGTAGGAGCTACACGATCAGAAATGATCCAAGAAGTAAGAGAATTAGCGGAAGATCATTTTTTCTTGGTTCCCGGTGTGGGAGCTCAAGGAGGAAGTCTGGAAGACGTTTGGACTTACGGTAAAAACGATGATATTGGTCTTCTTGTAAACTCTTCTCGAGGAATAATTTATGCGGGAGAAGATGAGGATTGCCAAATTCAGATTCATAAGGCCGCAGAAACTATTCAAAGTCAAATGAAAACACTACTTTCAACCTAAAAATAAAATCAACAAAGATCTAAATCACTAAACCACCAAATCATGACACCACCAGAATCAGTCATCCAATTTCTTTGGATGCAAAAGAAAATTCCTGCAATTGGTCTAAGTACAATTTCCGGAGCCAAAATTCAAATATTGGATTATGGCCAATTAAACACTTTAGGAGGCCCAGATATTTTTCAAGGAAGAATAAAAATTGACGATACAGTATGGGTAGGAAATATTGAATTTCATTCAAAAGCATCTGAATGGTATCAACATGGACATCATCTAGATTCAGCATACAATAATGTAATTCTCCATGTCGTTTTTGAGAATGACAAGCAAGTCATTGTGAATGATGTTGAGCTTGAAACTCTGATAGTCCCTCCTTCAATCTGGAAACAATACGACGATCACGATCTCTTGAAAAATAGAAATCAATTTCAATTGCCTTGTTCACGGTTTTTAAATTCAATTCCTCAAATTCACTTAGAGCAATGGAAAACAAGACTATTAATTGACCGAATCGAGTCGAAGCTTAAAGAAGTTAACGCAAGTGATATTTACAACTTCTCTTGGTCTATGATCATGATTGCATTTGGTATTAAATACAATAAGCTTCCGATGAAAATGATGGCCAACAGCATAGATTTCCGACAATTAAACTCCATGACAAAAGGGCAATTGGATCATTTTTTCCTTAGATCGAGTCAGTTGGAGTTACCTATTTCAATCGATGAATTTTCAGATATTCAGTTTGAAATTCCTGTTGAATCAAAAGATCGAATTACACTAGAATGGAAGTTTGGAGGAATACGTCCTTTGAACCAACCGATTATTAAATTGATGCAATTCTCTTCTTTCTTTTTTTTAGTGAGAAATGAGTTGATGAACCTTCTAAGAGATTTAAATTTCAAGGAATTAATTCGCTGTTTAGATCGGATTGAAATTCATTCCTATTGGGAAACACATAGTTCTTACAATAAAAAATGTAAACCTCGGAACTTGAAATTAGGGAGATCTTTTAGGAATCATCTACTTCTAAATGCCTTTCTTCCCCTTTCTTTCCATCTGAATCAGAATCTACATAAAAATGATGTGAGTTCAGATATCTTAGACTATTATGCAAAGATTCCCAAAGAAAGGAATAGAATTACTAATTTTATGCAGGATAATGGTTTTTCAAATGAAAACGGATTCGATTCGCAATCTTTGATTCATCTAAATAATTATTATTGCCAAAGTAAAAAGTGTTTATCTTGCGGAATCGGAGTAAAAATTCTAAATGAAAACAATACAGAAAATACTATTCTTCTTTGAGTTGAGATCCTTCGGCGTTAGCCAGTGGTTAGCAAATATATTCTCAATTCGTGCAGAGAAAATACGTCTTTTCTTTATTTACGCCTCATTTGTAGCTTTGGGCTCCCCTTTGATTATTTATTTTGTACTTGCTTTTTTATTGGAGCACCAGCACATTTTTAAATTTCAAAAAAGAAAGAAATCAATCTGGGAACTATAATAGATGTTACTTAATTACAAAATATTTGCGAAGATCTATTATGCCTTCGCCTTGTTGTTTTTGGTTATTATTACCGGAACAATAGGCTATTCCATAGTGGAGGATTGGTCTATTGTAGATTCATTCTATATGACCATCATTACAGTTTCTACTGTGGGCTATGGTGAGGTATATGAACTATCAGAGGCAGGTAAATTATTTACATCTTTATTGATAATTACAAGTTTTGGTACATTTGCTTATGCGGTTACATCAATAACTTCTTATCTTGTGGGCGGAGAATATAGGACCTATTTCAAAGATTATAGAGTGAATAAAAAAATTGAAAATTTAACAGGACACACAGTCATTTGTGGTTACGGTAGAGTTGGTAAACAAGCTGTAGCTGATATGGTCTATCATAATGAAAAAGTTGTTGTGATAGAAACCAAAGACGAGTTGGTCGATAAGAATACGCTTGAGAACACCAATTTCTTTTTCCTGAGAGGAGATGCGACTTCAGATGAAAGTCTAGAAAAAGCAGGTGTCCAAAAAGCAAAGGCATTAATTACTGCCCTGCCCAAAGATTCAGATAATTTGTTTGTGGTGCTAAGTGCACGAACCATCAACCCCAAATTGAAAATTATCTCTAGATCTTCAAATATGAAGAACTCTCCAAAATTAATCACTGCGGGGGCGGATAATGTGATTATGCCCGATACTGTAGGTGGATCTCATATGGCTTCATTGGTTACAACACCAGATGTTATGGAGTTTCTAGATTTGATTAAGATTTCAGGAAAGAATGAAATAAATATTGAAGAGATTCTTTTCTCTGATTTACCTCAAGACTACAAATTTAAATCTATTGGAGAATTGGATGCCAAAAAAATTACGGGTTG
Organism: Bacteroidia bacterium; assembly: GCA_030427935.1. GTDB lineage: Bacteria > Bacteroidota > Bacteroidia > Flavobacteriales_D > Crocinitomicaceae > JAGQYP01. The sequence continues at coordinate 3,612 of JAUICI010000039.1, forward strand.
CAATATAATTGGGTATCGCAAACCGTCAGGGGAATACATTATTAACCCGGATCCAAGCGAAAAAGTAGTCCCGGAATGCAAATTGTTTGTTCTTGGGAATCCAGAACAAATCGATCACCTTAACCGATTATTTGGACTTAAATGAGGATTCTTATTACTGGTTCAAATGGACTCCTAGGACAGAAAATTGTTGATTATTGTTTGAGCAATCAAATTGATTTTCTTGCTACATCCAAAGGAAAAAATAGATATTCGGCAGTGCCGGAGGAAAAGTATGCCTCTTTGGATATTTCTAATATGAATGAAGTAAATGAGCTAGTTGATTCATTTGCGCCTACAACAATAATAAATACTGCTGCTATTACAAATGTCGATTTCTGCGAGACTAATCATGATTTATGCGATCAAGTGAATGTGAATGCAGTGGAAATTCTTCTTGAAGCATCAAAAAAGAAAGGGATTCACCTGATTCATTTATCGACAGATTTTGTATTTGATGGAGAGGATGGGCCTTACAAAGAGACTGATAAGAGGAATGCCTTGAGTTATTACGGTCAGTCAAAAGTGAGATCAGAAGATATCTTGATTAACAGCGATTATAAGAATTGGTCGATTGTTCGAACAATCATTGTTTTTGGGGTAGGTGAGAACATGAGTAGATCGAATATCGTTTTATGGGCCAAACAAGCACTTGAAAAAGGCGACCTGTTAACTATTGTAGATGATCAATTTCGAGCACCTACATTTGCCGAAGATTTGGCTGAAGCCTGTGTGAATATTGCTCTGAAAAAGGCTCATGGAATTTACCATATATCAGGTCCTGAAACTTTTTCCATACTGGAATTAGTCAAACGAGTTGCAAAAGCTTTCGGATTAAATGCAGATACGGTTTCTCCAATTAGTTCTAGCTCACTCAATCAAGCCGCAAAACGACCTCCACGAACAGGTTTTGATTTAAGTAAAGCAAGAATGGAAATCGATTATGATCCAATGTCTTTTGAGGAAAGTCTTGCAATCCTAGCCCAACAATTAAAGAAAAATTAATTTTTATATTTTTGTCACTGACCAAAATCAAATATTCATAATGAAAAATATTGTTATACTTTTTGTCCTGCTATTTTCTTTCAATTCTTTCTCACAGATTGAAGCATCTATTAATCATGACCCAGGAGAGAGCAAAATTGGAGATGGTAGTGCTGAAGTGGTCATTACAAAAGGACGACCACCATTTAAATATTATTGGTCAATTTCATCCGTAGACATTTATTCTTCAAAAGCAACCGGTCTAGTAGAAGGGCAAGAATTCACAGTAAAGGTTGTAGATTCCACTGGAGCAGAGAGAGTTCTTCCAGGTATGGTTCCCATCATGAGTGCTGAAGAAAAGATCAATATGGGAATGAAGCCAGTTGTGGATATACTGGGAGAATATTTGTTTTTCCTACCTATTTATAAACAAGAAATTCGAATTACAGAAAAAGAAATAACTGCTCCTTTTTGGGATGATAAAGAAATCGAAAACTACAGACTCACAAAATGGCTCGTTGACGATGGAGCAAAGGTGAAGCATGAAGAGCCGATAGCTATTTTGTCTCATAATAAGGAATCAATTACGATTTATGCTGTTGGTGACGGAACCATTCATCATAAGGTAAAAGCAGGAGAATTAGTCCGAGAAGGTGAAGATAAGGAATTTACAGGGGCAAAAACATTGTGTGTGATCAAATATGATCCTGATTACGCACTTCTATCGGCAAACGGGGAACCGCAATCGACTACGGTGCCGTTAATTGTTGTTTGGCTAGTCTTGGGAGCCATATTCTTTACCATAAGAATGAAATTCGTAAATATTCGAGGGTTTAAGCATGCGCTTCATTTAGTATCTGGTAAATACGATGATCCAAATCATGATCATGGTGAAGTTTCACATTTTCAAGCACTAACAACAGCTTTATCCGCAACAGTTGGACTAGGAAATAATGCATCTGTCGCTATAGCGATTTCGGTGGGAGGAGCAGGAGCTACTTTCTGGTTAATCGTTGCAGGTCTATTAGGGATGTCTTCAAAATTCGTAGAATGTACGCTTGGTGTGAAATACAGGAAAATCAACGAAAAAGGTGAAGTTTCGGGAGGACCAATGTACTATTTGTCTCAAGGTTTGGCGAAAAGAAATATGGCTGGTTTAGGAAAGTTCTTAGCTGCTTTCTTTGCTATTCTTTGTATTGGAGGTTCTCTAGGAGGTGGAAATATGTTCCAAGCAAATCAAGCCTTTGCTCAATTTAATAATCAGTTTTTTGATGGTACTGGTAGTGGAGTAGCTTTTGGAGTAATTTTGATGATCGCTGTCGGAGTTGTAATTATCGGAGGAATTAAATCTATCGCTAAAGTGACGGATAAAATCGTTCCTTTCATGGTTGTTATTTATGTAACATTCGCTTTGATCATTATTTTCATGAATATTACCAATATAGGAAGTGCTTTTCAACAAATTTTTGAAGGAGCTTTCAATCCGGATGCTGTCAAAGGAGGGATTATTGGCGTATTAGTGATAGGTTTTCAAAGAGCAGCCTTCTCAAATGAAGCAGGAGTTGGGTCAGCATCCATTGCACACTCTGCAGCCAAAACAGACGAGCCGGTTTCTGAAGGAATTGTTGCTTTGTTAGAACCATTTATTGATACGGTAGTTGTTTGTACAATGACTTCACTAGTTTTGATTTTTACAGGCTATGCAGCAGACCCTCAAGGGTTAAATGGAGCGGAATTAACTTCTGCAGCCTTCACGACAGAATTCTCGTGGTTTAGTTGGGTCTTAACTTTGGCAATCTTACTATTTGCATTCTCTACCATGATCTCATGGTCGTATTATGGTCTGAAAGCATGGACCTACTTATTTGGGGAAAGCAAAGCGGCAGATTACACGTATAAAAGTATTTTTCTAATTTTTATTGTCATCGGATCTTCAATCGGACTTGGTTCTGTTCTTGACTTTTCGGATATGATGATTCTGGGAATGGCTTTTCCAAATATCCTTGGATTGGTTATAATGTCTGGAGAAGTTAGGGCAGATTTAAATGATTATTTCGCTCGAGTCAAGTCTGGAGCAATAAGGAAATTCAAATAAATTTATTCACCATCTAAATCACATACCACCACCAAATCATGAAATCCAATTTATGGAAGGAATACCTGTATATTCCAAAAAAAGAACGATGGGTAGTCGTCGGTCTTATCTTGCTGCTGAACACTTATTTCTGCATTCAGTATTTACATAAACGAGATTTTTCTGGACAAATTATTGTCGAGAATTATGGGAGTGAAAAAACAGAAACACCTAAAAATAAGGCCGTCAGTGAATCTGGACAACAATCATTTTTTGTTAATCAAGCGTCAAAGTCGGAATGGGTAGCACTCGGATTTTCAGAAAAACAAGCTCAAATGATTTTGAATTATAAGAAAATGGTTGGGCAGTTCAATGGAAAGAAGGAATTACTGAAAGTCTATTGTGTAGATACCAGTTTTGTGAATCGAGAGGATATAAGACTCATTTTTAATTCGGATAGAGAAAAGAAAAAGCAAGAGCCTTCTGATGCTCAATACAAATCTGAAAAAGCTTATTCAGATCCAAAGGAAGTTCAGGGTAAAATTTTACCTGAGATAGTAGAAGTCAAAATTAATCAGGCCACAGCCCCAGAATTAAAGCAACTAAAAGGAATAGGAGATAAGCTGAGTTCGAGAATAATAAAATACAGAGATCTTTTGGGAGGATTTATAAATAAAGAGCAATTATTAGAAGTTTATGGTCTTTCTAAGGAGAATTATGAACGGTTTCGAAAAAATATTATTCTAGATGGGCGATTGAAAAGGATCAATATCAATTCCGCTGGTTTTAAACAATTAATTCGACATCCTTACTTGGGAAAAAAAGAGGTGAATGCTATTTTGAATTATAGGAAAGTTCATGGAAAATTTAAAAGTGTTGCTGAACTAAAAAAACTATATTCCATTTCGGATTCTATCTTTGTGAAAATTAAACCCTATTTAAAAATAAGTGATGAACCATAATCTTGAAGATAGAATCAATGCATTAGTGCGTGAAGTGCCAAATTTTCCAAAGGAAGGAATCAATTTTAAGGATATTACACCTCTTTTTGGGAATCCTGAAGAATCGAAAAACATTATTAAATACTTTTCTGAAAATCTAAAAGGTCAGAAAGTAGATGTTATTGCAGGAATCGAAAGTCGGGGATTTTTATATGGTTTTCCTTTGGCCCTTGAAATGAATTTACCGTTTATCTTGATTCGAAAAAAAGGTAAGTTGCCCCCAGAAACCATATCGATTTCCTATGACCTAGAGTATGGTTCAGCAGAAATTGAGATTATTAAAGATGCGGTTAAACCTGGGCAACATGTTCACATTCACGATGATCTTCTAGCTACGGGTGGAACTGCGGCTGCGGCAGGATCTTTAATTGAAAAATGCGGTGCAAATGTTCAAGGATATTCTTTCTTAGCAGAGCTATCTTTTTTAAATGGTCAGAAAAGTTTGCAAAATATTTCCCCAAATATTATAACTTTGCTGCGCTATTAAATTTAAATAATCGAAAACTATTAAATAATGAACTTTGCTAGAACTGAGAATCAGCAGATGATCGCTCAAATGGTGCGTGATTTTGCTGAAAAAGAAATTCGTCCGAATTTAAACAAGTGGGATGAAGAAGAACACTTTCCAATCGATGTAATGAAAAAAATGGGGGAGTTAGGTCTCCTAGGTATCTATATTCCTGAAGAATATGGAGGAAGTGGTTTTGGTTACTTCGAATACGCAACGGCTCTTATGGAGCTTGGAAAAGTGTGTGGAGGAGTTGGACTTAGTGTTGCAGCTCATAATTCACTTTGTACTGGACATATTTATTATCACGGAAGCGAAGAGCAAAAGAAAAAATACCTTCCAAAATTAGCCACTGGAGAGTGGATTGGTGCCTGGGGCTTGACAGAGCCGAATACAGGTTCTGATGCAATGAGAATGAAATGTACTGCAGTAAAAGATGGTAATGAATGGGTAATCAATGGTGCAAAAAACTGGATTACACATGGACTTTCGGGAGATGTTGCCGTTGTTTTAATCAGAACAGGTGAGTTGTTAGACTCAAGAGGAATTACCGCTTTTATCATTGAAAAAGGAACACCAGGTTTTTCAGCAGTAAAAATTAAAGACAAATTAGGTGTTCGAGCAAGTGAAACTGCAGAGCTAATATTTGACAATGTTCGAGTTCCTGAGGAGAATGTAATTGGAGAAGTTGGAGAAGGTTTTATTCAAGCGATGAAAGTTTTGGATGGAGGAAGAGTTTCAATTGCAGCTCTAAGTTGTGGTGTTGCGAGAGGAGCATATGAAGCTTCGTTGCAATATGCTCAGGAAAGAGAACAATTTGGAAAACCTATTGCTAAGTTTCAAGCTATTGGGTTTAAATTGGCTGACATGGCCACTGAAGTAGAGGCTGCAGAATTATTGACTTTCCAGGCCGCTGAGTACAAGAATAATGGAACCCCTATGACAAAACAGGGTGCTTTTGCAAAGTATTATTCTTCTGAAGTAGCGGTTAAATGTGGGAATGAAGCCGTTCAAATTATGGGTGGATATGGTTATACTAAAGAATATCCAGCCGAGAAATTTCTTAGAGATGCTAAATTGATGACGATAGGAGAAGGTACTTCTGAAATTCAAAAATTGGTTATTTCTAGAGAAATTATGAAATAGATATTTGATTATAAAAAAAAGTATCATATCTTTGCAGTCCAAAAAAAATTAAAAGGAGTTAGAAATGTTAATTATACCAATCAAAGAAGGAGAAAACATCGAAAGAGCTCTAAAGAAGTACAAGAAGAAATTCGAAAGAACTGGTGCTTTGAAAGAGTTGAGAAACAGAAAGCAATTTACTAAGCCTTCTGTTGAGAGAAGACAAACTCGAATTAAAGCTGCATACAAACAGAGAATGCAGGACATGGAACTGTAACAAAAGACTCGTTATATACGTTATCAAGGGGAGGCATTGCTTCCCCTTTTTTTGTTTATGATGTTATCAGATTTCTTAAAATATATTGAAGTTGAAAGAAGGTATTCCTTCCATACGATCTCTTCTTATAAAGGAGATTTAGAAGCTTTCTTTAGTTTTCATGGTAATATTGCGATTCAAAAAATTGAACGAGCACATGTGAGAGCATGGGTGATCCATCTTTCTGATCAAGGTTTAGAGCCACGATCGATTAACAGAAAATTATCGGCAATCAAGTCATTTTTTAAATTCCAAATGTTCAAAAATCAAATGGAATCAAATCCAGCAGCCGGGGTGGTTAGTCCAAAAGTAAAGAAAAGACTTCCTGTTTTCGTACCTGAAAAGGACTTGGATAAATTAGTTACGAATTTAGAAGATTTAGATTTGGATATTAGAGGCAGGTGTATTTTGGAGTTGTTTTATCAGACAGGTATTCGATTGTCTGAATTAATCAATATCAAGAGAAGAGATTTACAAAATGGAGAAATTAAAGTTCTCGGAAAAAGAAGCAAGGAACGAATTATTCCCATTTCGAATTCTTTATCTGAGCTCCTTCAAGAATGGCAAGAATACGCAAAAGAAAACCTTCCGTATTTAAAAAGCGATTTTCTTTTTGTTACTGATAAAGGTGATTGTCTATATCCAAATTTTGTTTATCGTTTGGTGAAAGAAAGTTTAGGTAAAATTAGCACCCTTGAAAAAAGATCTCCTCACATCCTTAGACATAGTTTTGCGACCCATATGTTGAATAATGGAGCAGAAATTGAAAGTGTTAAAGAATTACTTGGTCACTCTTCTTTAGCGGCTACTCAGGTGTATACACATAACTCTATTTCCAAACTTAAAAAAGCCTATCAAAATTCACATCCACGTGGAAATTAATTCGTGCTATTTTCCTGTTTTACAATCAATTATTTTTTTTGTAATAAAATTGATTAAAAAAAGAGACCAAAACATTTGGTTATAATTATTAAATCTCTAAATTTGCACTCCGATTTCAAAGGGATGTAGCGCCGAAAAGCCTACAAGTTCTTTAAAGTAGTGAATTTTTGCCAGTATAGCTCAGTTGGCTAGAGCAGCTGATTTGTAATCAGCAGGTCGTGGGTTCGAATCCCTCTACTGGCTCTTTTAACTTTTAAATAAGTTAAGGGGAGATACTCAAGCGGCCAACGAGGACAGACTGTAAATCTGTTGGTGTATACCTTCGCAGGTTCGAATCCTGCTCTCCCCACTAGATTTAAAAGTAACAAGCGGGAGTAGCTCAGTTGGTAGAGCGTCAGCCTTCCAAGCTGAGGGTCGCGAGTTCGAATCTCGTCTCCCGCTCAAAAAGACATTAAGAGTCTAATTGAAGGAATTAGATTAGCCGGTGTAGCTCAGAGGTAGAGCGCTTCCTTGGTAAGGAAGAGGTCACGGGTTCAATTCCCGTCATTGGCTCAATAAAATATTTAAGATAATCACCCAGGAATGGGTGTGATTTTGTGTTGATAAATAAATTTTAGTTTAAAACAATTTAGGAACTATGGCTAAAGAAACATTTGAGCGTTCCAAACCACACGTTAATATTGGAACAATTGGTCACGTTGACCACGGTAAAACTACATTAACTGCAGCAATTTCTAAAGTATTGGCAGACGCAGGTCTTGCTGAGACTAGAGATTTCGATACGATCGATAATGCTCCAGAGGAAAAAGAAAGAGGTATTACAATTAATACTTCGCACATTGAGTATGAAACAGCAAATAGACACTATGCGCACGTTGACTGTCCAGGTCACGCCGATTATGTGAAGAACATGGTAACTGGTGCAGCTCAGATGGATGGTGCGATTTTGGTAGTTGCTGCTACTGATGGACCAATGCCACAAACAAGAGAGCACATCCTTTTAGGAAGACAAGTTGGTGTTCCAAGAATCGTTGTTTTCTTGAACAAAGCTGACATGGTTGATGATGAAGAGCTTTTAGAGCTTGTTGAAATGGAAGTTAGAGAATTACTTTCTTTCTACGATTATGATGGAGATAATGCTCCTGTGATCCTTGGATCTGCTTTAGGTGCACTTAATGGTGAAGGAAAATGGGTTGAATCTGTAAATCAGTTGATGGAAGCAGTTGATACTTATATTGAACTTCCTCCAAGAGATATCGATAAGGACTTCTTGATGCCTGTTGAAGATGTATTCTCTATTACCGGTAGAGGTACTGTAGCAACTGGTAGAATTGAAACAGGTGTTATCAACTCTGGTGAAGAGGTTGATATCATCGGAATGGGAGATGAAAAACTTTCTTCAACTGTTACAGGTGTTGAAATGTTTAGAAAAATCCTAGACAGAGGTGAAGCTGGAGATAACGTAGGTCTTCTTTTAAGAGGTATCGATAAAACAGATATCAAAATAGGAATGGTAATCGCTAAGCCAGGTTCAATTACTCCTCACGTAAAGTTTAAAGCTGAGATTTATGTATTGAAGAAAGAAGAAGGTGGTAGACACACTCCTTTCCACAACAAATACAGACCTCAGTTCTATTTGAGAACAACTGACGTTACTGGTGAGATCATCCTTGAAGATGGAAGAGAAATGGTAATGCCTGGAGATAACGTTACAATTACTGTAAACCTTATCGTTCCTGTTGCGATGAACAAAGGATTGAGATTCGCGATCAGAGAAGGTGGTAGAACAGTAGGAGCTGGTCAGGTTACTGAGATCATCGAGTAATCTACAGTTTAGAATAAAATTGAATTGAAAAGGTGGGTATTTTGTACCCGCCTTTTTACGGGTGTAGCTCAGTTGGTAGAGCACTGGTCTCCAAAACCAGGTGTCGGGAGTTCGAGTCTCTCCTCCCGTGCAAAAAAAGGAATAAAGAATGTCAAAGATTAAGGCATATATAGAAGATACTTATTACGAAATGTTGCATAAGGTAACTTGGCCAACTTGGAAAGAGTTGCAAAGTTATTCGATCATAGTATTGGTTGCATCAGTGATTTTTTCACTTTCAATTTTTGCAATGGATTTTGTATTTGGAATCAATAGTGGAACCTGGAAGGGTGTTCTAGGATATTGGTACGAATTTTTGAAGTAAGGAACAGATGGCAGAGGTGAAAAAAAGATGGTACGTTGTACGTGCGATCAGTGGAAAAGAGAAAAAAGTTAAAGAGTATATTGAGCTAGAAATATCTCGCCATAAACTTGATACTTATTTTGGTCAGGTGCTGATTCCAACTGAAAAAGTGTATCAGATTAGAAATGGTAAAAAAGTTTCAAAGGAAAAAAATCACTTTCCAGGATATGTTTTGATTGAAGCTGCTCTGGTAGGTGAAATTCCTCATATTATAAAAAATGTTCCCAATGTAATTGGTTTTCTTGGCGCTGTAAAAGGAGGAGATCCTATGCCATTGAGACCAGCAGAGGTGAACAGAATTCTTGGTAAAGTTGATGAACTTGCTGAGAATGAAGAGGAAATGAATATTCCTTATGTTGTTGGAGAGTCTGTAAAAGTTATTGATGGACCATTCAATAATTTCCACGGTGTTATCGAAGATATCAACGAGGAGAAAAAGAAACTGAAAGTGATGGTTAAGATTTTTGGTAGAAAAACACCATTGGAGCTTAACTATATGCAAGTAGAAAAAGAGTCATAAGACTCTATTATTTATAAACGAGTAGAAGAAGACGCAGAGATTAAAGCTTCCCTTTGTAGTTTTCGTTTGTACTACTAAATTTTAATTTAAAATGGCGAAAGAAGTAAGTGGATTAATCAAGCTTCAAATCCGAGGAGGGGCCGCCAATCCATCTCCACCTGTAGGACCAGCTCTTGGTGCTAAAGGTGTGAATATCATGGAGTTCTGTAAGCAATTTAACGCTAGAACCCAAGATAAAGCTGGAAAGGTTTTGCCTTGTGTTATTACTGTATTCAGTGATAAATCCTTTGAGTTTGTTATTAAAACTCCACCAGCTGCAGTGCAGTTGATCGAAGCTGCTAAAGTGAAGAAGGGTTCTTCTGAACCTAACAGAGACAAAGTAGCGAAAGTAACATGGGATCAGGTTAGAGTTATCGCAGAAGATAAACTTCCTGATATGAATTGTTTTACGGTCGAATCTGCAATGAAAATGGTGGCAGGAACTGCCAGAAGTATGGGTTTTGTTGTAACAGGACAATTTCCAGAATCAAAGTAATTAGTTAGTTATGGGAAGAATTTCAAAGAAAAGAAAAGACGCTTTAGCTGCATATGATCAGACTAAAGCTTATTCCTTGGACGAAGCTAGTGACTTGGTTAAGGAAATTACAAAAGCAAAATTTGATGCTACTGTGGATGTGTCTGTTAGACTAGGAGTTGATCCAAAGAAAGCTAATCAAATGGTAAGAGGTACTGTATCTCTTCCTCACGGTACAGGTAAGGACGTTAAAGTTCTTGTTTTGTGTACGCCAGATAAGGAAGCTGAAGCTAATGAAGCAGGTGCTGATTACGTTGGATTAGACGAGTACGTGAATAAGATCAAACAAGGTTGGACAGATGTGGATGTGATCATTACTACTCCTTCTGTTATGGGGAAAGTTGGTGCGTTAGGTAGAATTTTAGGACCTAGAGGTCTTATGCCTAATCCAAAGACTGGAACGGTAACTATGGAAGTAGGGAAAGCGGTAAAAGACGTTAAAGCTGGAAAAATCGATTTTAAAGTTGATAAATTCGGAATTGTACATTCTGCGGTTGGGAAAGTTTCCTTTAATGGGGACCAAATCAAAGATAATGCATCTGAGTTGATTCAAACTTTGATCAAATTAAAGCCGGCAGCAGCAAAAGGTACTTATATCAAAAGTATTTACATGAGCTCTACAATGAGCCCAAGTATTCAGATTGATACTAAGTCTGTAACATTATAAAAATGAAATTATGACTTCAGAAGAAAAATCAAAATACGTTGATGAATTAGTAGCTGAGCTGAACGATGCTGGTGTATTTTATCTAGCTGATACTTCTGAGCTGACTGTAGAAAGTGTAAATAACCTAAGAAGAAATTGTTTTAAAAACAATATCAGATTAAGAGTGGTTAAAAATACACTTTTGAAGAAAGCCATGGAGAAAGTGACCGATAAGGATTTTGGTGAATTAACATCAGTTCTTGCAGGTCCAACTTCCATCATGTATTCAGAAGTAGGTAACGCTCCTGCTAAGGTGATCAAAGATTTTAGAAAGAAGCACGATAAACCGATCTTAAAAGGGGCTTTTATTGAAGAGTCTGTTTATATCGGAGACGATCAAGTTGACTTCCTTACTGCAATCAAAAGTAAAGAAGAACTTCTTGGAGAAATTATTGGACTTCTTCAATCACCTGCAAAGAATGTTGTTTCTGGACTTCAGTCTGGAGGAAACAAGCTTTCAGGTTTACTTAAAGCCCTTTCAGAAAAAGAGGGTTAATATTTATTTAATTAATTGTTGAATTTTTAAAAATCAAATAAAATGGCGGATTTAAAAAATATCGCAGAAACTCTAGTTAACTTGACAGTAAAAGAAGTTAACGAATTAGCTGACATTCTTAAAGAAGAATACGGAATCGAACCTGCTGCTGCTGCAGTAGCTGTTGCTGGTCCTGCTGCTGGTGGTGGCGGAGATGCTGGTGAAGAGAAAACTGAATTCGATGTAGAATTAAAGTCTGCAGGTGGATCTAAACTTGCAGTTGTTAAGCTAGTTAAAGAACTTACTGGTCTTGGTCTTAAAGAAGCTAAAGAATTAGTTGACGGAGCTCCTTCTATGGTTAAAGAAGGTGTTGCAAAAGACGAGGCTGAAGGTCTTAAGAAGTCTCTTGAAGAGGCTGGAGCTGAAGTTGAATTAAAGTAATTCATCTTCCTAAAAAATTGGAAAGGCACTGCCATTTTTGGCTAGTGCCTTCTCCTGTTTTAAATAATTATAGTTCATTTTATTACTAATTCTCTAAAATTTTTTACCATTGGCTGCAGTAGAGAAGAATAATAGCGGCGCAGTAAGATTAAGCTTTGCGTCTACACATGCTCAATTAGCATACCCTGATTTTCTGGATATTCAGATTCAATCTTTCAGAGAATTTTTTCAATTGGAAACGACTCCTGAAAACAGAGAGAGTGAAGGACTTTTTAAAGTTTTTAGTGAGAACTTCCCAATTACAGATACAAGAAACCAGTTCGTTCTGGAATTTCTAGATTATTTCATTGATCCACCTAGGTATTCGATCATTGAATGTATCGAGAGAGGTCTAACGTACAGCGTTCCTCTTAAAGCGAAACTTAAATTGTACTGTACAGACCCTGAACACGAAGATTTTGAAACAATCGTTCAGGATGTTTATTTAGGTACAATCCCTTATTTGACACCAAAAGGTTCCTTTGTGATCAATGGTGCTGAGCGAGTTATCGTTTCTCAGCTTCACAGATCACCAGGTGTGTTCTTCGGTCAATCGAGACACGCAAATGGAACGAAATTATATAGTGCCAGAGTAATTCCGTTTAAAGGTTCATGGATTGAATTTGCTACGGATATCAATGGTGTGATGTACGCATACATCGACCGAAAGAAAAAGCTTCCTGTAACTACTTTGTTCAGAGCTATCGGTTATGAAAGTGATAAAGATATTTTAGAGATTTTCGATCTTGCTGACGAAGTTAAGGTTACAAAAACTGGACTTAAGAAGCTTCTAGGTAGAAAACTTGCAGCCAGAGTATTGAAATCCTGGGTTGAAGATTTCGTTGATGAAGATACTGGAGAAGTAGTATCGATTGAAAGAAATGAAGTTCTTCTTGATAGAGAAACAATCTTGGAAGAAGAGCATATGGAGTTGATCCTAGATTCAGGTGCGAAAACAATCATCCTTCACAAGGAAGATGTGAATTCTGCTGATTACGCGATCATTTACAATACCCTTCAAAAAGATACTTCGAATTCTGAAAAAGAAGCTGTAGAACATATCTACAGACAACTTAGAAATGCTGAGCCACCAGATCAAGAAACTGCGAGATCAGTATTTGAAAAATTATTCTTTTCTGATACAAGATATGACCTTGGTGAAGTTGGTAGATATAGAATTAATAAGAAATTAGGTCTTAACGACGAGGAGGATTCAAGAGTACTTACGAAAGAAGACATGATTTCGATCATCAAGTACCTGATTGAATTAATCAATTCAAAAGCAGACGTAGATGATATTGATCACTTGTCGAATAGACGTGTAAGAACTGTAGGAGAACAGTTATACAACCAGTTTGGGGTTGGTCTTGCTAGAATGGCAAGAACAATTAGAGAAAGAATGAATGTAAGAGATAATGAAGTCTTTACTCCAATTGACTTGATTAATGCGAAAACATTATCTTCTGTTATTAATTCATTTTTCGGTACAAACCAGCTATCTCAGTTTATGGATCAAACCAATCCACTTTCTGAGGTTACACATAAAAGAAGAATGTCTGCACTAGGGCCTGGAGGTCTTTCTAGAGAAAGAGCTGGGTTTGAGGTAAGGGATGTTCACTATACTCACTATGGTAGATTGTGTACGATTGAAACACCGGAAGGACCAAATATTGGTTTGATTTCATCACTTTGTGTATTTGCGAAAGTAAATAAACTTGGTTTCATCGAAACACCATATAGACAAGTTGAAAAAGGTAAAATTGACTTGAAAAGTGATCCGATTTACTTGTCGGCAGAAGAAGAGGATAGCATGATGATCGCTCAGGCGAACGTTGATGTTGATCCAAAATCTGGAAAAATTAAATCAGATAAGGTAAAAGCCCGAATGGAGTCAGACTTCCCAGTTGTTGAGCCAGAAAAGGTAAACCTTATTGATGTAGGAACAAATCAGATTGCTTCGATTGCGGCATCCATGATTCCATTCCTTGAGCATGATGATGCGAACCGTGCTTTGATGGGATCGAACATGCAGCGTCAGGCGGTTCCTTTATTAAAGCCAAATTCTCCTATTGTAGGTACTGGAATTGAAAAGCAAGTTGCTCAGGATTCTAGAGTATTGATTAACTCTGAAGGAGAAGGAGTTGTGGAATATGTAGATTCTAGTGAAATTAAAATTAGATACAACAGAACCAATGATGAAAAATTGGTTTCATTTAATGAAGATGTTGTTTCTTATGGATTGACTAAGTTCCAAAAAACAAACCAAGGAACAACGATGAACTTGACACCGATCGTTAAGAAAGGTGAGAAAGTTACTAAAGGACAAGTTCTATGTGAGGGATATGCAACTCAAAAAGGAGAACTTGCTCTAGGACAAAACTTGAAAGTTGCCTTCATGCCATGGAAGGGATATAACTTCGAGGATGCAATCGTTATTTCTGAGAGAATTGTTAGGGAAGACGTATTTACATCGATTCATATAAATGAGTATGCTCTTGATGTTAGAGATACTAAAAGAGGACTTGAAGAGTTAACACCCGATATTCCAAACGTTTCAGAAGAAGCAACCAGAGATCTTGATGAGAATGGGTTGATTCGAATTGGAGCTGAAGTAAAAGAAGGTGATATTCTGATTGGAAAAATTACACCGAAAGGGGAAACAGATCCATCTCCAGAAGAAAAACTTTTAAGAGCAATTTTCGGAGATAAAGCAGGAGATGTTAAAGATGCTTCATTGAAAGTATCTCCTTCAACTAAAGGTGTTGTTATTGACAAGAAATTGTTCTCAAGAGCAATTAAAGATAGAAAAGCAAAATCTCAGGATAAACCACTTCTTGAAAAAATTGATGCTGAATACGACAAAGATTTGGCTGAATTGAAAGGAGTGCTTATTGATAAATTATTGAAAATCATCGGAGCGAATAAATCCGAAGGTGTTTTCAATAACTTTAAAGAAGAAATCATCAAGAAAGGTGTGAAATTCTCTGAGAAGAATTTGAAGATTATTGATTTCAGCATTGTAAATCCATACAATTGGACCAAAGATGATGAAGTAAATGCTCAAATTCAAAGAGTACTTCATAACTTCAATATCAAAGCAAACGATCTTCTTGGGGCTTACAAGAGAAAACAATTCCAGATTACTGTTGGAGATGAACTTCCATCAGGAATTATTAAAATGGCTAAGGTTTATCTTGCTCAGAAGAGAAAGCTTAAAGTAGGTGATAAAATGGCAGGACGTCACGGTAACAAAGGTATTGTGGCAAACATCGTTAAGATGGAAGATATGCCATTCCTTGAAGATGGAACGCCGGTAGATATCGTTCTTAACCCACTTGGGGTACCATCACGTATGAACCTTGGACAGATTTATGAAACTGTACTAGGATGGGCTGGTGAAAAATTAGACATGAAGTTTGCGACTCCAATTTTTGATGGAGCCTCTCTAGATGATATCAACTCATATACAGATCAAGCAGGTGTTCCAAGATTTGGTAAAACTTGGTTGTACGATGGTGAAACAGGAGATAAATTCGATCAACCAGCGACTGTTGGTGTGATTTACATGATCAAACTGTCTCACATGGTTGATGACAAGATGCACGCGAGATCTATTGGACCATACTCGCTTATTACTCAGCAACCGCTTGGTGGTAAGGCACAGTTCGGTGGACAAAGATTTGGTGAAATGGAGGTTTGGGCAATCGAGGCATTCGGTGCGGCTAATATTCTTCAGGAAATCTTGACTGTAAAATCGGATGATGTTATGGGTAGAGCCAAGGCTTATGAGGCAATCGTTAAAGGAGAAGTGATGCCAGAACCTGGTATTCCTGAATCTTTCAATGTATTGTTACATGAATTAAGAGGATTGGCGTTGAATGTTACTTTGAGTTAAAAAAAACTAAATAAAATTTAAGATGGCTTATAGAAAAGAGACCAAAAAACAGAGTAGTTTTTCAAAAATTACGATTTCATTAGCTTCACCAGAGCAGATTCTGGATAATTCTAGTGGTGAAGTTTTAAAGCCAGAAACAATTAATTATAGAACATATAAACCTGAAAGAGACGGTCTGTTCTGTGAGAGAATTTTTGGTCCTGTAAAGGATTATGAGTGTCATTGTGGGAAATACAAAAGAATCCGATACAAAGGAATCGTTTGTGATAGATGTGGGGTTGAAGTTACCGAGAAAAAGGTAAGAAGAGAAAGACAAGGACACATTTCTCTAGTTGTTCCAGTTGCACATATCTGGTATTTTAAATCTCTTCCAAATAAGATTGGTTATCTATTAGGACTTCCAACTAAAAAATTGGATCAGATTATTTATTATGAAAGATATGTAGTGATTCAAGCAGGTACAGCTGTTAATGCTGAAGGGGAGCCACTTCAAGTAATGGACTTCTTAACCGAGGAAGAATATTTAGATATCCTAGATACAGTTCCTAAGGAGAATCAATATCTTGACGATAATGATCCAAACAAATTCGTAGCAAAAATGGGAGCAGAAGCTCTTTATGATTTGCTTGCTGGATTGAATTTGGATGAATTGTCTTATGAGCTTAGACATAAAGCAAGAACGGAGACTTCTCAACAAAGAAAGAATGAAGCATTGAAAAGACTTCAAGTAGTTGAGTCTTTCAGAGATTCTCATACAAGATTGGAGAACAGACCTGAATGGATGATCATCAAGGTTGTTCCAGTTATTCCGCCAGAATTAAGACCATTGGTACCTCTAGATGGTGGTAGGTTTGCGACTTCTGATTTGAACGATTTGTATAGAAGGGTAATTATCAGAAATAACAGATTGAAAAGATTGATCGAAATCAAAGCTCCTGAAGTAATTCTTAGAAATGAGAAGAGAATGCTTCAAGAAGCGGTTGATTCTTTATTCGATAACTCTAGAAAATCGTCTGCAGTTAAGACTGAATCCAATAGACCATTGAAATCACTTTCTGATTCATTGAAAGGTAAACAAGGTCGATTCAGACAGAACTTATTAGGAAAGAGGGTTGATTATTCAGCTCGTTCGGTAATTGTTGTAGGACCTACATTGAAATTACACGAATGTGGTCTTCCTAAAGGAATGGCAGCTGAGCTTTACAAGCCTTTTATCATTAGAAAGATGATGGAAAGAGGAATTGTAAAGACTGTAAAATCTGCTAAGAAAATCGTTGATAGAAAAGAGCCGATTGTATGGGATATTCTTGAGAATGTATTGAAAGGACATCCAGTGCTATTGAACAGAGCACCTACTCTTCACAGATTAGGTATTCAGGCTTTCCAACCGAAATTGATCGAAGGAAAAGCAATTAGACTTCACCCATTAGTATGTACGGCTTTTAACGCCGATTTCGATGGTGACCAAATGGCGGTTCACTTACCTCTTGGTAATGCCGCGATTTTAGAGGCGCAATTGTTGATGCTTTCTTCTCATAACATTTTGAATCCTGCGAATGGAGCTCCAATTGCAGTACCTTCTCAGGATATGGTTTTAGGTCTTTACTATATTACAAAAGGTAGAAAGACTGATAAAGATCATACGGTTAAAGGTGAGGGAATGACATTCTATTCTCCAGAAGAAGTAAAAATTGCTTTGAATGAGAAGAAGATTGATTTACATGCTTATATAAAAGTAAGAACGAAAGATCTAGATGAAAATGGTGAGATCGTAACTAAATTAATTGAGACAACAGCTGGTAGAGTGCTATTCAATGAGCTAGTACCAGATAATGTTGGATATATTGATGAAGTTCTTACAAAGAAAGCACTTAGAGATATTATTGGAGGAATTTTGAAAGTTTCAGGAACAGCTAGAACAGCACAGTTCTTGGATGAGATCAAGGAAATGGGATATACAATGGCCTTCAAAGGTGGATTGTCCTTTAACCTTGATGATATCATTATTCCAAAAGAAAAAGAAGAAATGGTTGATGCGGCTACTGCCGAAGTTGATGAAGTAATGATGAACTATAACATGGGTCTTATTACAAACAACGAAAGATACAACCAGATTATTGATATTTGGACACATACGAACTCGAGGTTGACGCATACTTTGATGGAAAGATTGAAAAATGACCAACAAGGATTCAACTCGATTTATATGATGTTTGATTCTGGAGCAAGAGGATCTAAAGAACAGATTCGTCAGCTTTCTGGAATGAGAGGATTGATGGCAAAACCTCAAAAGTCTGGGGCAAGTTCTCAAGAGATTATTGAAAACCCGATTCTTTCTAACTTTAAAGAAGGACTTTCAATCCTTGAGTACTTTATTTCAACTCACGGTGCTCGTAAAGGTCTTGCGGATACAGCCCTTAAAACGGCGGATGCAGGTTACCTAACGAGAAGATTGGTTGATGTTGCGCAGGATGTAGTGATTAATTCACATGATTGTGGTACACTAAGAGGACTTGTAGCTACTGCCTTGAAAAAGAATGATGACATCGTAGAACCTTTATACGATAGAATCTTGGGTAGAACTACGGTACATGATATATTCCACCCTGAGACTGGTGATTTGATCATTAGTGCGGGAGAACAAATTATCGAACCATTTGCCAAAGCAATTGAAGATGCAGGGATCGAGGAAGTAGAGATTAGATCTGTACTGACTTGTGAAATGAGAAGAGGAGTTTGTTCGAAATGTTACGGAAGAAACCTTTCTACAGGAAGAATGGCTCAGCTTGGAGATGCTGTAGGTGTTATCGCAGCTCAGTCGATCGGGGAGCCTGGTACACAGTTAACATTGAGAACCTTCCACGTGGGTGGTACGGCATCCAATATTGCGGATGAATCTGAATTGAAGGCAAAGTACAATGGAAAGATTGAAATTGACGAGCTAAGAACAATTGAGAAAAAAGATCAAGACGGTAACAATATTGTTATTGTAATGGGAAGATCTGCTGAAATGAAAGTGATCGATACTGAAACAGGTGTCGTATTGAATACAGCGAATATTCCATATGGTTCTCATTTGAAGATTAAGAACAATTCGAAAATCAAGAAAGGTGATGTAATCTGTACATGGGATCCTTATAATGCTGCAATTATTGCCGAAGAAAAAGGATCTGTAGCATTTGAGAATATCATTGATGGGGTTACTTATAGAGAAGAGGTAGATGAGCAAACTGGATTTAAGGAGAAAGTAATCATCGAATCTAGAGATAAGAAGAAAAACCCTCAAATCAATATCTTGAATTCGAAAAAAGAAGTTGTAAAATCCTACAATATTCCAGTAAATGCGCACATCATCGTAGATGAAGGAGATAAGATAGATGCAGGGGTTATTCTTGTGAAAATCCCTAGAGTAGCGGGGAAATCTGGTGATATTACAGGTGGTCTTCCAAGAGTTACTGAGCTTTTCGAAGCAAGAAATCCATCGAATCCAGCTATTGTGTCTGAGATTGATGGAATCGTATCTTTCGGAAAGATTAAAAGAGGTAACAGAGAGATCATTATTGAATCAAAAACAGGAGAGAAGAGAAAATATATGGCTCCACTTTCGAAACATATCCTAGCTCAGGAGAATGATTTCGCTAAAGCAGGTAAGCCATTATCAGATGGAGCTATTACTCCAAATGATATCTTGAACATTCAAGGACCAACTGCGGTTCAAGAATATCTTGTAAATGAGATTCAAGAAGTATACCGTCTTCAAGGGGTGAAGATTAATGATAAACACTTTGAAGTTATCGTTAGACAGATGATGTTAAAAGTTGAAGTTGTTGATCCAGGTCATACAAGACTTCTTGAAGGTCAAGCTGTACACAAAGCTGATTTCATGGAAGAGAATGATGAAATCTTTGGTAAAAAAGTAGTTACTGATGCCGGAGATTCTGAAAGCTTGAAAGTAGGCCAGATGGTTACTGTTAGAAAACTTAGAGATGAAAACTCTCAGTTGAAAAGAAAAGACATGAAACCTGTGGAGGCTGAGGATGCAGTTCCAGCTACGTCGAAGCCACTTCTTCAAGGTATTACTAAGGCTTCTCTTCAAACAGGAAGTTTCATTTCTGCAGCTTCTTTCCAGGAGACTACGAAAGTTCTGAACGAAGCAGCTATTTCAGGAAAAGAAGATCACCTTCTTGGATTGAAAGAGAATGTAATCGTTGGACACTTGATTCCTGCAGGAACTGGAATTAGAAGGTTCCAAAAGATGATCGTAGGATCTCAAGAGGATTACGAGAAGTTAAAAGCTAAAAACTAATATAGAAGGCCGATTTCGATCGGCCTTTTTTAATTATAAGAATTATGGAAAACAATAATGAGAACCAATTAAATATTGAATTGAATGAAGAAGTTGCAGGAGGGATTTATTCAAACCTTGCAATCATTACACATTCAAATACTGAATTCGTTGCTGATTTTGTACAGATCATGCCAGGTGTGCCTAAAGCACAGGTTAGATCAAGAGTAATCATGACACCTGAGAATGCAAAAAGATTAATGAAGGCCCTAGCAGAGAATATTTCTAAGTATGAAGCTCACAACGGGACGATAAAAGACGATAATGGAATGGCGCCGCCAAATATTCCTATGAATTTCGGTGGTCAAAATACCGAAGCATAAATTTTAGGCCTCTGAAAAGGGGCCTATTTTTTTAAATTAAATTTCTTCTCAACTTTATTTCCTACTCCGTCTTCAAGTCTAATCTTCAATTCAAAATCTCCTTTAGTTGAAATTTTATTTGAAGGAATTGTTATAAATGATCTTCTCGGTGAGAAATAGCAGGGGATAAATTTACCATTGACCAATACCTCATATTTTTTTATTCCAGAGAGGTTGTCTTCGAGTTTAACTCTCAAATCAGTTGAAGAT
>JAUICI010000040.1 GCA_030427935.1 Bacteroidia bacterium
AGACTTATCAACAACTTGGCATATCTCTATAATCGGGACAGTACAAAAAGAGATTCTTCATTCTACTATTTTTTAGTTAATGTTGAAGGCGGAATATTAGGAATGACATGAGTGAAGAAAAAGTAAGAAAACCCAAAAAAGTATTTGTAGACGGACCCATTAGTCCAGAAAAAATAGCGACATCGATCGCGCATCATCAAGTGAAAACCAATATTGGTGCTCACGATATTTTTCTAGGTCAGGTGAGGGCTGATGAAATTGAAGGTAAAACGGTAACTGCAATCGATTATTCAGCCTATGAAGAAATGGCCGAATTGGAGTTCCACAAAATCCGAGAAGCCGCTTTCGAAAAGTTCGATCTGACTTGCATGCACATTTATCATTCCAGAGGGATCGTTCCTGTTGGACAGATTTGTCTATTCGTATTCACTTCCTCAGCTCACAGAAAAGAAGCCATGGATGCTTGCCGATTTTTAGTGGAAGAAATTAAGGCCAAAGTCCCAGTTTTTGGGAAGGAAATGTTTGAGGATGGGGAGCATGTTTGGAAGGAGAATAAATGAAGTAAAAGGTAGAAGGTAAAAACGAAAAGGTATAGTTGAAGGGTTAAACGGAGAGACTCTACTTCGCAAAGCTTCGTCGAGTAAAACGCAAAGGTAGCGCAGAGGTCGCAAAGAATTTCTCAGCGCTCTCTGCGGGATCTCCCCGTCTCTGCGTTTAAAATAATCCATATAATAGCTCTAATACAGCGGTAAATAATTCGAATAACTATTTTTCATCTCACCGTATTTTAACCTGAAGAATATTGAATTCATTTGTATTGAATCAAATTCAATCAAATGGAGTTTTTAAGAATCATGTTTATTGTTACGGGAATGGTTTTTTCATCCCTGTTTACTTTTCTTTTTGCCTATCTGTATTTCTCCGTAATATTTCTTGAAAAGACAAATTGCGACTTTTATGATCCGGATTCAGGTCTTTATCATAAGCAGCAAGAAGCAGAGGTGTACTTGATTCTCTTTTGGTTCTGTCTTTCTTTTTTGATTACTTGGTCAATCGGAACATATATCTATTTTAAGAAGTACAGAAGGACTAATATGAAGGGTTAAACGCGGAGGTCGCAAAGAATTTCTCAGCGCTCTCTGCGAAAACTCACCGTCTCTGCGTTTTCAAAAATTTACCCAAGCGCTTGCTCAATATCCTCCCAAATATCATCCACATGCTCCAAACCAACCGAAACTCGCACCATTCCTTCTCCAATACCAACTGCAGCTCTTTCATCAGGTGTCAGTTTAGAGTGTGTTGTGGATGCTGGATGTGTTGCGATTGATCTGGTATCACCCAAATTTGCGGACAGACTCAACATCTTCAATGAATCCAAAAATTTCTTTCCAGCTTCCAATCCACCTTTAATATTGAAGGTCACGATACCACCTCCATAAGCCATTTGTTTTTTGGCTACTTCATAACTTGGGTGACTTGGCAAGAACGGATATTTCACCGTTTCAATCGCCGGGTGATTTTCCAGTCTTTTGGCAATTTCAAGTGCATTGGAAGAGTGTTTTTCAACTCTTAAGGGCAGCGTCTCAATGGATTTAGACAAGACCCATGCATTGAATGGACTCATGCATGGGCCTGTGTGTCTAGCAAACCCTTGAATCTCATCGATGAGGTCTTGATTCCCGACAATAACTCCTCCCAGAGTTCGACCTTGGCCATCGATGTATTTGGTTGCAGAATGAATCGACAGGTGTGCACCAAATTTCAGAGGTTGCTGAATAATCGGTGTAGCGAAACAGTTATCTACGACAAAAATTAAGTTGTGTTTTTTCGCTATTTCACCGGCAATTTCTAAATCCACGATATCTACGCCTGGGTTGGAAGGTGTTTCCAGATATAAAATTTTTGTGTTGTCTTGAATTTTAGCTTCCCAGGAATCAATATCATCAATTGGAACATAGGTATGGTTGATCCCCCATTTTGGGAGAATTTCTGTAAATAATCGGTGTGTAGATCCAAAAACGGATTTACATGATAAAACATGGTCTCCATTCGACAATAGAGCACCAAATGTGGTGAAAACAGCAGCCATTCCACTTGCCGTTGCCCATCCGGCTTCAGCGCCTTCAAGTAATGCGATTTTGTCGATAAATTCCGTCACATTTGGATTGGCATATCTCGAATAGATATTTCCTTCCTTTTCCTCAGAAAATTGCGCTCTCATGTCTTCAGAATCTTCAAACATGTAAGAACTTGTCATGTATAAAGGCACGGAATGCTCGTTAAACTGACTTCTTTCTGTTTGTGTGCGAATGGCTAATGTTTCCTTTTTCATTTTCCGTTTACTTTAAATGAGTGTGTAATCTCACAAGTGGCTTCTAGAATTGTCGTTACCGAACAATATTTTTCCATTGTTAGGTCAATTGCTCTTTGCGCTTTATGAGGCTCAATCTCCCCTTTGAAAAGAAATTCCACTTCGATTTTGGTAAAGATTTTTGGAATCTCTTCTCTTCTTTCCGCGTGTAAGACAATTTCTAAATCCTCAATTTTTTGTCTTTGTTTTTCTAAGATCAATACCACATCAATAGCCGAGCAACCTCCGACTCCAGCAATTAATAATTCCATGGGTCTGAAGCCGTTGTTGTGTCCGCCAATATCAGGGGCACCGTCTATTTTAATGGTCTGACCTTGCTCATTATGTGCTTCAAAATTAAAAGGCGCTTTCAAGCGCTTCAACTCTACTTTCATCGTTTACATTTTCGAATTTCACATCTTCAGAGAAGAATGAAATGAATAAATCTTCTCTTTTATTGAAATCAATTTCAGCTAAACTACTGAATTTCACCCAACCGATTTTGTAATTGTATTCCAAGCCCGCAAAAGATTCTTCAACATTTTCAAATTCAATCTGATCTGTTAATTTATTCCTACTTCCAACATAAACTCGTGCAAGAAAATCATTGCTAAACTCAAGATCTCTTCCCGATTTGAATTTTTTGTATTCGTAGCTATAATCAAACTGTAAAGCTGAAACATCAGAAAGAACTGCGGAGGCTGTAGGGTAGGAACCAGCTCCTTTTCCTAAGAAAAATTGCTTGTCTGAAAACAAAGCTTGAATGGCGACACAATTGTATTCATTTTCCACATTGTAAGCGAAGTGATCTGCCGGAACAAAATGTGGAGCTACGAATCCGATTACTTTATCTCCAATTTTCTCAGCTCTGGATATCAGTTTGATCTTCAATCCTTTTTCACGTCCAAAAGTCACATCTTCGTTTTTGATATGTCGGATACCAATATTCAATAATTTTTCAGCTTCAACAATCTTTCCGAAAGTGTGTGCGATCAGAATATCCAATTTGAATTTGGAATCGAAACCATCTACGTCAAGTGTTGGATCCGTTTCCGCAAATCCTAATTCAGTTGCTTCAGCTAAAACTTCTTCATATGATTTTCCGTGAGCAAATTGTTGTGTCAGAATATAGTTGGTGGTTCCGTTACAAATCCCTTCAATCTTGCTAAGAGAATCATTATTATAATATTCCTCCAAGTTTCTAATCACTGGAATCGAGGCACATGAAGAGGCTTCATACAGAAAGGAAACATTATTTTCCTGACTTAACTGAATCAATTCTTCCAAGTGCAAAGCGATCAACTTTTTATTGGCTGAAACCACATTTTTCCCCTTTCTGAAAGCTTCAGTTACGATTTCGTAAGCTGCATCAGCATCATCAATCAATTCTACAATTGTATTGATTTCAGGGTTGTTAAGTATTTCGTTTTTATCGAAAGTGAAATTGGAAGCATCAATACTTCTTTCTTTTCCTTTGGTTTTGATACAGATTTTGACAATCTCTGCATTTAATAATTTAGATTGATTTAGAACTTCGTAAAGTCCGCCTCCCACACATCCAAATCCGAATAGTCCGATTTTAATTTTCTTTTCCATAATTATGCTACTATTAGGTGTTTTTGTTTAAATATTGTTGGCTTGTATTTTGCCGTATTTTCTTTTAAAAAATCATTAAGTATTTTCTCAAGTTGACCTCCTTCAACTAGGAACCCGTCATGACCAAACTCGCTTTCAATCTCCGTATAAATCGAATTTGAAATTTGGTCATTCAGGAATTTCTGTTCAGAAGGAGGAAACAACAGGTCGGTTGTAATTCCGATACAAATCGTTCGTGCTGTAATTCTTTCCAAGGCATCTGCATGTACTCGAAACACATTGTGCGAATCCATCGATTTCGATAGCGACCAATACGAGAAGGCATTGAATCGTTTTGCGAATTTTTCACCTTGATATCTCTGGTAGGAAGATGCTCTGAAATCATCTTGCTTTTCATTATTAATTTCATACTGAGTTGCCCCGTATCCGGATCCCGATCGATAAGACAACATCGCAATTGCTCTCGCTGCTTTTAAGCCTTCCAATCCAGCTTCGTCATAGCTATAGCGGAAAGTTTGATCGGCTTGAATGGTCATTCTCTGAGTTTCATTGAAAGCGATTCCATAAGGAGAATGCTTCGCATTTGTGGCGATCAAGGCCAGTTGCTTGATTACTTCCGGATAGGAGCTGGCCCATTGCACAGCTTGCTGACCACCAAGTGAAGCCCCAATTAAAAAATCGATTTTCTCAAGCCCCAATTCTTTTCTGAGAATTTCGTGAGCATTGACCATATCCAAAGTGGTAATATTCGGAAAACTATGATAGTATTTGATTCCATTTGCTCTTTTAGAAAGTGGACCAGTGGAACCATAATGCGATCCTAAAACATTGGCGCAGATGATGAAATATTCCTTTGGATTGAAGTATTTATCATCACCAAAAAGATCTCCCCACCAATCGAAAACATTGGCATTTCCCGTGAGTGCGTGACAAACCCAAACCACATTGTTTTTGGAAGGATCGTATGTTCCCCATGTTTGGTAAGCTATTTTTATTCCTTTCAGACTTTCCCCTGATTCCAGTTGAAAGTCCTCGTTATGATACAAGTACTTTAAACTCATTTTTCTAAAATTTGATTTGAATAATCCCTTAAGATCTCTTTGTGAGATCAGTTGAATCGATATGCGATAAAATGTCCTGGATTTTATCTACATGCTAAGCACATGTAATGCATCAAAGATTTAAGAATGGACAAGAAAGTCTTCCGAAGACGTGTCCAAAAACTGGTAAGCGATAAATACTGCATAATCTTGTAATTTAAATTTATATTCATCCGAAACTTTTCCGGATTCAGGATTTAGCACCTACCTCGATCATTTTGTATTGCCCTTGATCTTGGGGTTGCTAGAGGGTCACAGAGCCTGTCTCTCACCTCGATCTTTATAAATCAATTACTTCTGACGGCAATTGATGCCACAAAGGTAAGTCATAAAAAAACGAAACCGCAAAATTTTTTTGGATTATTTTTTATTTCAGGCTAATGTAAGTTCCGTTGTAACTCCTTATTTTATTGAGATATCAATCGTTTCAATTTTTTTAGCAGCTTTTCGAAATTGTGCCAATTCGGTCTTGTTTAGATTCAGATTCGATTGAATTCGGATTTGATTTTTATTGATTTCGGCGGGGATACTCACAAAAATGTCTTTTTCAATTCCTAGTTTCTCTTTGAGTTCAACCGGGATCAAAGTTGAAATGATGTGTTTTTTTGGGGATTCCGAATGAAAGGATTTCCAAATATTAAAAGCGCATTGTGCCACACCAAATTTTGTTGCGTCTTGGGTCCTTCTTATGGTACTTGCCACATGAATAAGTTCTTCTGTTATGAAATTCAATTCATTTGGATTCAGGTAGTCCGAAATAGGTCGACCTTGAATTTTTCCCGAACTGTATAGGGGAGTCATCGAGGTTCCGTGTTCTCCGATAACATCCACATTTATTTCCTCAACGGGAATATTTAATCGAGTTGAAATGATATGTCTCAGACGAAAGGTGTCGAGTTCTGTGCCGCTTCCAATCACCCTTACTTGTTCTCCTAAATATTGATAAATCCATTCACTCATGAGTTCCACTGGATTTGAAATACATATGATGAGCGCTTCCTCTTTGATCGGAATCCCTTGAAAAATTTCTTGGATGAGTTCTTTGTTTTGTTTGGCTTTGGTTGCACGATCTGCATTTTTGGTATTTCTAAAACCGGCACAATAAAAAACAACATCGCAATCGGCACTATTTTTAAATTGATTGAGTTCGATGCTTTTGTTTTGCTGACTCGCGGCATGACTTAAATCCAGAAATTTTCCATAGGTTTTTGGATTGGGATCGAGAAGATGGATCGTATGAATTTCAGGGTCTTGAAGAAGAAGTAATGCCACGCTTTCTCCAGTTTCCCCAAGTCCGATGATACAAGCTTTCATGTGCGATTGATTTTCCATAAAAATACGTTCAATTATTTAGAATTTGGGTGACATCTATCATTCTGAAAATCAAAATAGTTCAGATTGGCTTCGAGAAAAGCACAAAAAAAATGTTGGGGAAACTTTCGTCGAAAGATTTTATTTCTATCTTTGCACCCGATTCAAAACAAAACGCGGATAATACCAACTATCCAGTAAGCGGTTTTCGAATCTGGCAAAATGGTGCCTTAGCTCAGTTGGTAGAGCAATGGACTGAAAATCCATGTGTCCCTGGTTCGATTCCTGGAGGCACCACTTTTAGAAAGAGACTCAGAAATGAGTCTCTTTTTTTGTACTTTATTTCTTGCGCTTATATAGTTCCATTCTAAACAAAGTTTGATGTAGTTTTGTGATAATCAAATTGCAGGAACATGAAACAAATTCTATTCTTTTTGACTCTAATGATACATTTTATTGCAGTTGGGCAAGAAAAGAATAAGGCGCATTATTTAGGTTTTGACGTAGGATTCAATCAAATAAAAGAAGGGCAGAATTACGGAGTTGTTTTTTCAGGATTGAATGTAGGTTTGGATTATCAGTTTGAATGGAGACCCAAAAAACATCTGTTCACCTATGCATTTTATACCAGTTTTGCTCCATCTTATGGCATTGGTATTGGCATTAATTGGAGATTAAAGTTTTTTGATCTCAATTATGCTTATGATTTATTGAAGAGCGAAAAATTTCGATTCTATCTTGGGGCAGGTTTGCAGTCAGACCTCAATTGGCAATTGTACCCTGAACTACAGTCTGGTCATATGTTGTGGAATGCTTCATATGATTTTTCATCTCTTTTAAAGTTTGATTTTCCTATCAAAGAACAAAAATTTAGCTGTTCATTTAAATTCGTTTGGTTAGGTGTTTTGTCACGACCTGATGAATCTGTAGAAGTTCACTCGTATTCACTTAAATTTTCTGACTTTTTCAGTAATGCTTACAAAAACATGAAGTTTTCTCATTTTCTGAATTATCACAAATTTCAATTTGATTTAGCATGGAATCGAGTAAAAGGTAAAAACTTCAGTTTTGGTTATCGATTTGAGTACATCGGGAATAATGAGGTTTATGCTTTTCAAATGATCCAACATACTATGAGATTTAATTGGGTATTGGTTAAAAAGAAAAAATCGAAAAAATGAATTACAAAATAGTCATTGCATTGTCGATCATTCTTTCTTCATGTTTGAAGAGCGATCCTACTTTGAATGAGTTTGTTTCATTTGAACCTCAAGATATAGGAGATGGGCATACAATTTCAAGTCCAAGTTCAGAGTCTGTTGATTCTGCTGGTTTGGTAAGTATATATCAAGATATTTATAACGATGAAAATCTTTGGTCGATTCGAAGTTTTCTGGTTTTTAGAAATGGCCACTTAATAGCGGAGAATTACTACCAGGGTTCATCCTTTCGAGAGGAACCACAGATGGTTTGGTCAACTACGAAACAAATTGTTGGTTTACTCTATGGTATCGCTTTAAATCAAGGGGTAGTAGATAGTTTAGATGCACCAATTTCGAATTACTTTTCTAATCTTGTTCAAAATCACCCAGATAAAGAAAGCATAACAATTCGTCATTTGATTACGATGAATTCAGGTATTGATTACAATAATGACGGTGTTGGTGGTGAAACAGACCAACTACTTCGTGAGATCCCAGAAAACATGATTGATTTTATTCTTAATCGCCCAATGAGGGTTCAGCCCGGTGTCGAATTTCACTATAATGATGGAGATCCACATTTACTTTCAGGAGTGATCCAGAATCAGTTAGGTATTCCAATGGATCAATGGGCGGATACAGCACTTTTTCAAAAGATTGGATTTACAAATTATGAATGGGATCGTTATAAGGACGGTACTACATTCGGAGGGTATGGATTGATTACTACACCAAGAGAACTGGGGAAAATCGGATTATTGGTACTTAATAACGGAATGTGGGGAGGGCAACAGCTGGTTCCTTCAAGCTATATTTCTGAAATGCTTCAAACCCAAATGGTTGTTGATGGTGATTTTAATTTTGGTTACTATTGGTGGTTAGATGAAGTCAATAATATTCAATTTACATGGGGGCATGGGGGGCAATTTACGTTTGTGATTCCAGATAAAAACTTAGTCATCGTGTCTACTGCAATACCAAATACACAAGGTAAATATCAGATACAAGCGAATGAAATTCTTCCTTATGTTTTGAGAGTGAAATCTATAGCAAACTAATTATTACCATTAAAATCATTGGAAAACTTAATCATCATAATCGGATTTGGGGCAATTTTGCAAGGCTTATTTCTTTCTGGTCTTTATTTGTTTTCGAAAAAGCATAATTCCCGATCAAATAAAATGCTGGGACTTTTTTTGTTTGCCCTGATTTGGGAGGGTGTAAATAGTTTTTTACCGATTGATTCAATAGGAAATTTTTCGATAGGCTATTATTTTGAACTACCTGAATCGAAACTGTTCATGCCGATCTTTTTTCTTCATTATGTGCTCAGAAAGAGCCGAAGAGAACAGCCTTTTTTAAAGTATCTTAAAATAGCCTATTTCATCGCTTTTCTGGTTGTGTTTATTTCCTTTATAAATCTGAATACTTATATCTTTTTTGGAGAGAACTTGAGACAAATTTTCGGTGAATCGAAAATGGAAGCCATCTTTATGAGTCAGCAAGTGCTGGCCTACTTATTGTCTGTATTGGTTTTTATCATTTCAATTGTAGAACTGCGGAAAGTGAGGATATACGCTTTAGAGAACTATTCCGACCCAGATAAAGCGAAATTCAACTGGCTTTGGAGATTTGTATTCTTATTTGCTCCAATGATTCTTTTATGGGGAGTAGAGTTGTTAAGGATCTTTTTAGAGCTACCTGAAGGTCTTTCTGACTTGATCGTTTTGAATTGGTTTTTAGTTTTTATTGCCCTTTATTACATCAGTTTTCGTGTCTTCTCTGAGCCTGATTTATTTTCAGAAATTAATGTGCAATTCCAAACCTCAAATTCAAGTTCACCTGAAGGATTAAGTTTAAATCAATTTTCTGAAATTGAGGCGAAAATGAAGGAGGAAAAATATTATCAAAATTCGGATTTACTTCTACATGAACTTTCTAAAGAATTAAACCTTTCAAGTCGAAAAATTTCGGCTGCAATCAAAGAGTATAAGCATACAAATTTTTCTACTTGGATCAACACCTATAGAGTCAACGAAGCGATTGATTTGATTCGATCCAACACCAATTTGAGTATTGAAGGTATAGGGCAAGATGTTGGGTTTAAATCCAGATCGGCTATGTATTCAGCCTTCAAAAAGATTAAAGGAAAAACACCAGGGGACTTTAAGTAATTAAAAATTAAGAATTAAGAATGAACAATTAGTAATTTTCCAATTCGTCATTCAACACTCGAAAAACTCTACACTCTAAACTCTACACTCGAAAAACTCAATTGTCCTGATTTCTGTTTTAAGGACATGTACGCCTTGATTTTATTGGTTTTTACAAAAATCCAAACATACTTTTGGTTTCAAATAATTCTATTAATTAAACACTAGAAAAATGAAAAATGTGAAATTAAAATTTAAAAGTATGGGAAGTCTGATATTGGCATTCCTAATTGTAGGTATTGCATTAAGTGCTTGTAAAAAGATCGATGCTTCCAAGGGTGAATTTTCATGGAAGACCTACACAGTTTCAAACCAGTTTGAAGGTATTGAATTTGCACTAAGTGGCAGTTTGGTTTATACAGAATCTACAAGTACTTCCATTGAAGTTTATGCGACCGAAAAGGTACATGACAAACTTGAAATTATGGTCGAGAACAATACCTTAAAAGTTAAATTGAAAAATGGCTATTCTATTGTGAATGGGGATGATATTCAGGTCAATATAAGTGCTCCAAATGTGCATGATTTTTACAATTCTGGTTCAGGCGATTTCGAAGGGATTTTAAATGTTTCTTCAAACTATACAAATTCAAAGGTAGTTCAGAGTGGAAGCGGCAATATTTACATTAATCAGATAAATGCTTACAATCAAGAAATTACGCTTTCAGGAAGCGGGAATATTAGTATTGATTCTTTAAATAATACTTCTTCGGTTTCAACAATTTCAGGAGATGGAATAATCAGTGTGACAGGACTTACTGTAGATTCAGACATTACCATATCTGGTTCAGGTACTTTTTCAGGATTTAATTACATATCTGACATCACAGAAGTATTAATCAGCGGGAGCGGAAATGCACAGGTTTATGCAAATTCTTTACTAAATGCGACGATCTCAGGATCCGGGTCTGTTTTCTACAAAGGAACGCCATCCGTTAACGTTTCAGGGTCGGGAAGTGGAACGGTTACAGATGCCAACTAAAAACTTAAATAAAATGATAAAGAAAGTATTAATTGTACTGATTACTTTATGGTCGGTATCAGGAATTTCGCAAGAAAATAAAGATAAGGACAGAATCAATAACATACAGTTGAACTATGGGATTGGTTTTTTCATGAGGCAAGACATGAATGTCTCTCCCATGATTCACAATAAATTTGGGGCTGCAAATCTTGTTTTTAAATATGAAAGAGAAAATCGAATAGACCAACAGGTTTATTTAAAGTTCGGATTTTACAATCCACATGTCGATAAAGAATATGAATACAATTATTTCAGCTGGGAAAATGAGCCGAAAGGAACATCCACAATTCCGCATCAGTTTTTTGTCGTAGATCTGAATTATTCCATAGGAAAACAATTGCTGAAGTCTTCAAAATTCAAGTTTACGCTTGGTGCTCGATTCAGAAATACATTCAATTTATCTTTTTATGACATGGGGACTGGTGGGCAGACG
Source organism: Bacteroidia bacterium (assembly GCA_030427935.1). Taxonomy (GTDB): domain Bacteria; phylum Bacteroidota; class Bacteroidia; order Flavobacteriales_D; family Crocinitomicaceae; genus JAGQYP01. The sequence continues at coordinate 11,230 of JAUICI010000040.1, forward strand.
ATCTATTATTTTAATTCCGGATTGGATCTGTGGCTGCGATTCAAGTATTTAATTAATGAAAAGCATCATTTTGAAGCGAATGTTGGTTTACCTCTTTTTGCTTATGTAGCCAGATCTCCTTACATGGGTCAAGATTCAGAATATATGGAAGGTATCATGTCTCATAATGATATGGTTATTTTAGGAGAATACTTAAAGAGAGGGAGCATGCAATCATGGGGTAAAATGCAATCCTTTGATCTCGATCTTTCTTATACCTACAACTTTAATAAAAAATGGTCGATAGGAGCTTCGTATTGGTTCGCTCTCAGACGAAATACGGAAAGTACACAGCTTCTACAATTTGATAATACACTTTATTTCATAGCAAAATATAATTTTTAAAATCATGAAAAATCAAAGAAAAATTTGGCTTTTAATCATTGCGTCCTTTTTAGTGATTTCCTGCAAAAAGGAGTTTTTTGAGCCAGAAATCTCAAATGATCCCGAATCTATTTTTGAAGCTTTTTATACTGATTTCGATGTGAATTTTGTAAACATGGAAAATCGAAATGTCAACTGGGATTCCTTGTATGTGGTTTATCGCCCTCAGGTTACTACGCAAACAACTGATGAAGAATTGTATCAAATCATGACCAGTATGTTGGCAGAGTTGAATGATGGTCATGTTTCATTAGTTGCACCTGGAAAGGATGTTTGGAATGCAAACATTTATTATCGTAAGCGAATAGAAGATGATTTATTCAGTTTAGATCTTATTAAATCAAGCTATTTGGGATCTAATTTGAACACCTCTTTTAATGAGTTAAATACTTTCGGAATAATCGGAAATATTGGTTATTGTCATTTCAAATATGATTCAGAAAACATCTTGGAGTTCAATGATATTCTTGAAGGTTTTTCAAATACGGATGGTTTAATTATTGATCTGAGACATAATGGAGGAGGTAATTTCACTACTGGTATGACGGAGTTTGGCCGACTCGTGGAAGAAGAGCAATTGTGTTTTCGAGTAAAATCAAAAAGTGGGGTAGGAGAAAACGATTTTACTCCATGGTATTATTGGAGTGTTTTCCCAGAAGGAGAGTTTTACGATAAGCCCGTAGTGGTTTTAACGGATCGCTATACAATTAGTGCCGGAGAAAGAATGGCGATGGTTTTTAAAGCTTTACCAAATTGTACGATCGTTGGTGATACAACAAATGGTGCGATTTCAACCAAGATTGGAAGAGAGTTGCCTAATGGTTTTTTCTACACAATAACACATCAATTAGTGGAATATCAAGATGGTCGAAATTTCGAAGGTCCGGGAGTTCCGCCGGATATCTATTTTAAAAATTCAACTGCTGGAATGAATTCAGGAGTTGATGAGACGCTGGAATATGCATTGTCTTTGTTTTAAAATTTAAAAGGAGGCTCTGAAATGAGTCTCTTTTTTTTGTTTCCAGACTTTTATAAAAAAAACGACCCCTCTCGGGATCGTTTCATGCGAATTCGTGTTTAAATTCTGTGTTGCTCTAAGATTAATTCGCGCGGTTAAAATAGGTCTTTCATTACTTTTTTGTCCTTCAACAATAAGGATAGTTCTTTACTCAAGGTTTTCAATTTGATATTTGCCTTTACGTGAATTAAAGAGATCTCCCCCTTTTCTTTTACATATAAAAACAACTCCTTGATCTTTCCTTTTCTCACTCGACTCATGACCGTGATTTCTTCTTTTCCATCATGGATTTCCATTAAAGTGGTCATTTTATTCGAGTTCGTAACTTTGTCCATTCGAGTAGTGATCTTGTTTGTGATCTTCTTACTGTTTCCTTCATAACTCATAATTCCCACACTTTTAATTTTTCGTAAAAGCTTTTTATAGGGTTTGAATTCCTTTGGAAGAAACATCTTGACAAGAAACATCGGTACGGTAATATATTCAACATCCGAATGCGACTTAAACATCTTCATTGTTTTGCGAATGCTTGGTGTATTTGATCCTGTGTCTGCATGAACTGAGCCAACAGAAATACTAAGAAGAATAATAAATATGACTAGTCTCATTTCGCACTATTTACTTTGTCCATATTCTTTTCTAATCCATCCAAATTCAATCCTTTGGCCAATTTTGAAATTTGTTTCATATCAATGATGCCATCAATATAAATGACAACTGATTCAGAAGATGAGCCAACAAGCAAAAGAAATTTGGTGATTTTTCCTTCCTTCTTTACTACAAAGAATTTCACTTTTTCGCCCCCATCATTGACTTCCATTAATTTCTGATAGCCTGATGTAGAAATATTCGAAGTTACTTCTTTGTAAAAAACCAAATCCTTGTCGTTTTCAACTGTAAGAATTCGAATTTCATTTAAGTTTTTAAGGATAGAAATGAATTCTTGGTCCTCACCTTCGGTTTCCATCTCTGAAAAGAGTTCAAACATGGATTTCGTGACGGTAACACTTGTTACTCCGTCTTTACCTTCGTATTTGTTTGCAATCTTTTCAAGCGCATCGGATTGAGCTTGAGTGTGAATTGCAAAAACAACTGATAAGATTAAAAATAATTGTTTCATAAGATTACATTTTAATTGGGTTCTTGGCATTAATTAGCCGAATTTTATTCATTTGATTTTCTGCTTTATTTAATTTTTGAGAAATTGTTAGAAGAGCCTTTTTTGCATCCTTATAAGCCATTTGCTCCTCTTTGGAAAGAGAGGCTAAACTTCGCTTTTCATTTTTTACAATAAAAGGCTCAGCTTCAAAACTTGTGGATTCTGTTGGTTGACCTAAAATCAATATCAAAGCCAAGCTAGCAGCAACACTTAAAGCCGCATACAACTGCATCCTTTTAAATCCGCCAGAAGAGGTTTCTTCCATGAATTTCTGTTCGATTTGGATTAACCCTTGTCGGGTCTTTAATTCTTCCAAATACTCCAGGTATTCATCCGCTTTATATTGCTTTAAAGACTTTTCCTCTTCAAGATTTGTTTCTGCTTCATAATATTTATTCAACAAATCATCCAATTTTGACTTCTCCATAAGCATTTATTTTGTTTAATTCTTCTCTTAATTGTTTTCTCGATCTGGAGAGAATTACCCGAATATTGTTCACTGAAAGATTCAGTTTTTCAGCTATATATTCGTACTCTCTGTCTTCAAGGTCACGCATCTTTACTATAGATTGCTGCGGTTCCTCAAGAGCTTCGATCAATTTCATCAAAATTTGAGCACTTTCCCGAGTGTCTGGATCCGTGTCTGTCTGAGCATCCCACTCATTCAGCTCTCTTCCCGGGAATTTATTGTTCTCTTTCAGTTTGTCTAGACAGGTGTTTTTTGCAATTAAGAAAACATATCCTGCAGGATTGGGATGGGACTCAAATTTCGATTTGTTCTGCCACAATTTAAGAAGGACTTCTTGTGTGCAATCCATCGCGTCCGATGAATTATGAAGAACTTTAAGCGCATACCGGTAGATGCGTTCGTTGTACTTCAATATGTCTTTTCTTAAATCGTTTTTCATTGGGCTTCATTAAGGTAACTGGAAAAGAAATGATTCATTACAAGAAAACTCAATATTTTTTCTTGACATGTAGAAAATCTCTTTTAAATAGCTGGTTTGCTAGTCTAAGAAAAAAAGAAGAAAAGTACTTTTGAAAAACAGTGACTAAGCTATTTTCATAATAGAATTCGCACAAGTAATCAACAAGTTTAGTTATCTACAAGCACGAAGGGGGATTCGTTCCCCCTTTTCTTTTTCGCTTAGAACATTTGAAAATAATTTTGTAGTTTTGGCTCGAGTCTAATTTACATTACTTTTAAATGAAAAAATATTTATACCTACTTTTTGTTCCTCTATTTTTCTTTTCCTGTAAGAAAGGCGATTTTAACCATATTGACGAGGAAAAAGCCGAAATTCAAAGAAGACTGGATGAAGGAGAGACACCTTTTGAAATTGTAAATTCAGGTGTAGATAAAGAACTTTTATATGGACTTTTTTATCAGGGAGGTCATCTTTTTTATGTCGATGAAATCGATGAATATGGAATGGTCGCTCACATACAATCAAATCTATTTTATTGGGGCTGTGCAGGAACCTTGATTCCAGACGCCTCCGGTACTTCGTTTGGAACTGGGCCTAATCAGACAAGTTCAATAGTTCAAAATTGTGCAGATCCGCTCACGGCGGCTTTTTATTGTGATCAATTGAATGTAAATGGCTATGAAGATTGGTGGTTACCAAATCGAATGGAAATGGCCTTGATGGCGAATAATATTCGATATGTATTGCCCAACTATTTTCCAGGAACTTATGATAATATATTGTTTTGGACAAGTTCGCAATATGACGAATACGAGGCCTATTCCGTAAGTGTTTCCGGTTATAATCCGAGCACGCCCCTAAAGGAAAAACAGAGCGAAAATGCTGTGATTCCAGTCCGTCGTTTTACTGGACCTGGTTTTCAATATTCTGTACAAATGAGATTGGATTCAGGTGAAACCGCAATCGACGTTTACAATAGTGGGATTCCATATGACAGTTTGATGGGGAAGGAATATAAAGGAGGGCATATTTTTTATCTGGATACTTCTTTAGGAAATGGATTGGTTGCGCAACCTAGAAATTTTCAATATAAAAAGTTTTGGGGTTGTAATGGGAGCTCTATTGTTGGAGCCGATGGAACTGCAATGGGAGATGGAATAACGAATTCTCAGAATATCATAGATCAATGTACAAATACAAGTTTTGCCGCATTGCATTGTTCCGAACTTACAATAGGGGGCTATAATGATTGGTATTTACCAAGTGTGGATGAATTATCCTTGGTTTACACTGTCTTAAAAGCGCCAGATTTAGTGAATTATTATGAGGATGATTATTGGACTTCCACTCAAGTCAGTTCAAATCAGGCGAATTATATCAATTTTGATTTTCAGGGAAGTGTGAATCAAAAAAGTAAATCAAACGATGAATATGTTTTAGCGATTCGAAATTTTAATCAATAATATTTGATTTTCCTTTCTTCTCGAACGAGCCATTTGCCATCGATTCTTACATTGCGAGAAATCCAGTTCCCCTTCTTATCGATTTCCAATTGAAATTCAATTTTTTCTGTGATTTCCCCCTTTTTGTTAAATCGAATTTTTTTGAGCGTATTTCCATGGTCATCAAAATGTTCTTCTAGGCCTTTGTGTTTGCCATCATTTGAAATCATATAGGCCACTAAAACTCGAGAATAAGAGTCAAATTTAGCTTCATAAGAGAGGTCTCCTTTTGCATTTTTATTATCGAAATAGATTTCTTTGATGAGGTAACCTTTCATGTCCCATACAAAAACGGTAGAATCCAAATATGGAGAATGCTCCAAAAGACTTTTAGAAACGGATGCGATTTCAAAATTATTGGAATCCAGATATGTTAGAAAAACACCAATTGTATCCTTGTTTTTAATACTGTATTCCGCTCTTATATTTTCCTCTGAGTTATGATAGAATTTTTCTTTCGTTTTTTCAGAATCTCTTGTTGAACTGTAAATTAATTGTTGTCCCTCATATTTGAGAATTCTCTCGTAATCAAAACCTTCTGCAGTTGTTGTGCTCAATTCCTTGGTTAAATTCCCATCTTTATTAAAATAGTATTCAAGTTTCCAAGTCATGGAGTCCTTATTCAGTTTACCAATCCAATCGCTGTCTTCAAACATGGCGTATTGTTCTTGTATTACTGATTTTACTTGACCCTTTAATTGCTTGTCAAAAAGATCATTTCTTTTCACTTGAGAATGCACTATAAAAGGCATTAGAAAGATTAGAGTAAAGACTCTCATTTTTTTTAGATTTAAGGTTTAACGATTAAGGTCCATTCAACTCCGAAAGGATCTGTGAGCTTAATGAATTTTTCTCCAAATGCACTTTGACTGATTTCAATACTCGGTTTATCAGCTAATTTTTTTGCTGTTTCTTCCATTTCTGCCTCATCATCAAAATGTAGCCAAAGATGTGTGCTTGTATCTCTTTCCTCTAAAGAATCAGAAGCATAAATTTCAAGTCCTGTAAACAGAAAATGACAGAAATAGATTTTATTTTGATCCTCTTCCTTTACCTCAATAGGCTGATCCTTATACTTATCGAAGGATTCAATTTCTCCTTTAAAGACATACACATAATGATTGATAGCTTCTAGGCAATTACCTTTAAAGTATAGATGGGGAATGAGCTTTTTCAATGTAGATGAATTTTTCTCAAATGTAATTAATTTTCAAATTGAGTCTTTGAATCTCAGTCGACTAAAAAAAATGTGTTACTTTTCCCATCGATTGAATTTTTAAATCAAACCAAGTAAGGAACTCGTTTGAAATTTGACAAGCCGAATATCGAAATTAATGACAGCGAACAAATAGCAAAAGCTAAGAAGAATCGCGATGCATTCGGACCATTGTATGAAAAATACTTTGAGCGTGTTTTTCTGTACATTTTCAAAAAACTTGGTGATGAGGATACCACCGGAGATGTTTGTCAGCTCGTCTTTTTAAAAGCCATGATGAACATTCAGAAGTACGAAGATCGAGGTGTACCTTTCGGAGCTTGGCTTTTCAGAATTGCCTCCAATGAGGTGAATATGTACTATCGAAAATCGAGCAAAACACATGTGGTAGAAATTGAGGAATCCGGACTGATTAACATGATGGGTGAAATGGAAGTTTCAGGAGATAAGGCTCATGAAATAGAGCTTCAAGAAAAGCTGATCAAAGTATTAAATGCAATCAAACCTGAGCATGCAGAGTTGATTGATTTACGATTTTTTCAGTCCATGTCATTCAAAGAAATTGCCGAAATTTATGATATTTCAGAAGCGAATGCCAAAATGAAAACCTACCGCCTCCTTGAAAAAATTAAAAAGGATTGGTTTTAAATGAGAGAGTATAAAGTAAATAGAGACCCCAATAAATCGACTGTTCCGAGCAAGGAACAAATCGATAAGCATAAGGACTTTGCCACGCTTTCTCATAAGTATGAAAAGCTGACAAAAAGACCCAAAAAGCCCTTATACAAAGATCCCAAATTGTTTATCGCTTTAGTTGTAATTGTTATAGTTGCCTACTTAATCACGGAGGTCATTGATAAGGACAATGATAAACAAAAGGACAAACAAGAGCAGAAGGATGAGCAATCCAATGCAGAAACTTCTGGTGGAACAGGATGCGCAATGTGCAAGGAGAAAGAAAGACCAAAATATGATCCGGATGATATTGAGAAGAAGAGTCGGTTTGATTGATTTTATTAGATCCTAGATATCAGATACCAGACTTTTAGATTTTTGGACTTTCAAGTTTTATTTGTTTAAGCCGTTTTGAAAAGCAACAATCATTTTTTGAATTTGCCTTCGTTCAGTTTGGAGATTTTCAACTTCGTATGCTCTTTCAGGGTAAACATTTTTGGTAATTATAATTTGCGTTTCAGTTTCGTAAGAAGACCCTAATGAAAAGTCTAAAAATCGCGAAAATTCTTTGTCGGTGGTTCTAGTCGATCCTTCAGCAATATTCGAAGGAATTGAAACAGCCGCGCGATGTATTTGTGTTGCGAGACCATACTTTTCATGATCTGGAAGTTTGGGAGTTAAATGATAGATGTCAGTTACGAAATTCATTGACCTCTTCCAGATCAATAATTCTCTAAAATTATGTTTCATGATTGAATGGATTTAAATGGTTAGATCTAAAGTAATTAATTTCCGCAATCTCTCATTAAAATTTTACAAATAGATATTTCATCCAAAGTTAAGAATCCAAAATCTGAGGCTAAAGTCTAAAGTCTAAAGTCTAAAATCTAAAGTCTGAAATCTAAAGTCTATTATCTAATATCCATACTCAAATAATAAATCATTCCAATACAAATTCCATGAATATTAGCTCATCCAATAACTCACACTCTTAAAATACCTTAATAAATTATTTGTATTCTTCCGAGGTTTATATCTTTGCAGCATGCAGGAGATGATATTGATTTTAGACTTCGGGTCACAGTATACCCAGTTGATCGGTAGAAGAGTAAGAGAACTCAATGTTTATAGTGAAATTCACCCGTGGGATAAATGCCCAGAGATTACGCCTAATATTAAAGGGGTAATTCTTTCAGGTAGCCCATTTTCTGTAAGAGATGAGAAGTCTCCCAAGCCCGTTTTAGATGAAATCAAAGGGAAATTGCCTCTTTTAGGGGTATGTTTCGGTGCACAATACATGGCTCAGAATTTTGGAGGTGAAGTGCTTCCTTCGAAGATTCGGGAATATGGTCGTGCGCATTTGTCTTATGTTGACAAAGAGAATGTGCTGACAAGAGGGATTTCAGATGATTCTCAGGTGTGGATGTCGCATGGAGACACGATTAAAACAGTTCCAGAGAACTATAAAATAATAGCTTCAACTCACGATGTGGAGGTTGCGGGCTACGAAATTCAAGGTGAAACAACTTTTGGTATTCAGTTTCATCCAGAAGTTTATCATTCTACAGAAGGATTGACCTTACTCAGAAATTTCATTGTTGATATCTGTGGTTGTTCTCAGTCTTGGACACCGGCTTCTTTCGTTGAAGAAACGGTTGCCGAATTGCAAACAAAATTAGGTAATGACAAGGTTATTTTAGGTTTATCCGGAGGAGTGGATTCTTCGGTAGCCGCAATGCTTCTCCACAAAGCAATTGGAGAAAACCTACATTGTATTTTCGTAAACAATGGTTTATTGAGGAAGAATGAGTTTGATTCGGTATTAGACTCGTATCAGCATTTAGGATTGAATGTAAAAGGTGTTGATGCTTCAGAGCAATTCTATTCCGCATTGGCCGGAAAATCAGATCCTGAAGAGAAAAGGAAAGCGATCGGTAAAGTTTTTATCGACGTATTCGAAGAGGAATCCGGTAAAGTAGAAGATGCAAAATGGTTAGGACAGGGCACCATCTATCCAGATGTAATCGAATCTGTTTCAGCGACTGGAGGTCCGTCTGCGACAATTAAATCCCATCATAATGTTGGAGGTTTACCCGATTATATGAAGCTGGAATTGGTTGAGCCACTGCGACTTCTTTTTAAAGATGAAGTGAGAAGAGTGGGAAAAGCAATGGGGTTGCCACAAGATATTTTGGGAAGACATCCATTTCCAGGTCCAGGTTTAGGTATTCGTATTTTAGGAGAAGTAACTGCTGAAAAAGTGGCCATTCTTCAGGAAGTTGATCATATTTTCATTCAAGGATTGAAAGATGAAGGATTATACGATGAAGTTTGGCAAGCAGGTGCGATTTTATTACCCGTGCAATCTGTGGGAGTAATGGGGGATGAACGAACCTATGAAAATGCTGTCGCACTGAGAGCTGTGAGCTCAACAGATGGGATGACAGCTGACTGGGTGCATTTACCATATGAATTTTTGGCACGAACTTCGAATAAGATTATCAATACGGTTAAAGGAATTAATAGGGTGACTTACGACATCAGTTCGAAACCACCTGCAACAATTGAATGGGAATAATTAGATATATAGTAGTTTTTGGATTCATTCTGGTTTCCACTTTCAGCTTCTCTCAAGAGAAGTATGATATTGAGTTGATAAATGGAAGATCGCATTATGTTTTCATCGTTCAGCAAGGAAATACGGTTTATGGTATTACGCGCTTATTTAAGATCGATGAGAAAGATTTATATGCCGCAAACCCAGGTATGAGTACCAGTTTGGATTTAGGACAAAAAATCGTGATCCCAGTTGACAAATCAGGCTATAAGCAGGATGATGTAATGATAAATTCTACTGGGAATTTCAAAAAACATACAGTTTCAAAAGATGAAACTTTTTATGGTTTGTCAAGAAAGTATGGTGTAAGCATTCAGGAAATCAAAGACGCTAACCCTGGACTAGATGGTTTAAAAAAAGATGAGGTGATCAATATTCCGGTGAAAGGGGGAGAAACTATTCAAAAAGATCCTGTAGTTGAGAATAACAATAATCAGTACAATGAAGTAGTTGAAAACAATCTGAATAATCGCGAGTATGAATGGAATGATTCAATAGTAAAACACAAGGTATTGCCACACGAGACCCTTTATTCCATATCGAAAAGATACATGGTCAGCGTTGATACTTTGAAAGAAGTTAATGGCCTAAAGAACAATAAGCTCAGTAAGGACCAGGAATTAATCATTCCATTAAAGCAAGTGAAATTTAGAGAAGTTCTGGAAAAGGCAGTACCACCAGCTGACACGACAAGTTATACTTACGAGAATTCAGAAATGAAAGAAGTGTACAATATTACTTTGATGCTTCCTCTTTATTTGGATCGAAATGCAGCCCACCTTTCCAAAGGATCTTTGACTTCACCAAGAGATATTTTACCTAAGACTAAGATTGCGCTTGATTTTTACATGGGCTTCCTTGTAGCGGTTGACTCACTTGAAAAAGCAGGGGTGAAATTGAATGTGCAAGTTTTGGACACAAGAGGTGACTCCGCAACAGTAGCTAATTTATTGAGAGATAAAAACGTAGCAGATGCTGATTTAATCATTGGTCCATTTTTTTCAAGAGCGATTCCTCCGGTAGCCGATTTTGCAAAACAACATAAAATACATCAGGTACTTCCTTTCTCTGCTAGTAATCGGGTCTTATTTGATAATCCTTATGTGAGCAAGTTTGTAGCTTCCAATGCGATTTTGGTGGACGGAACTATGCAATATGTAAAGGATAGATACCAAGGGAAGAACATCGTCTTAATTAAGAGTACTTATTCGAAAGATAAATATGCTTATCAAAGAGCGAAGGAGTTTTTAGATGAAAATAAAATGGTTTACACTGAAAAACCTTTGTCGACAGGAGACATGCGTTCTTATTTCAAAAAAGATGAAGTTAATGTCGTACTCGCACCAAGCTCCAATCAGATTTTTGCAACGAATATTTTTGTAGGATTAAATAAAACCTTGAATAAGTTCGGATACAAGGATTCAACTGTGATTCATCTATTTGGAACCGACAATTGGGAGCGATTTGATGGTATTAAAATGAAGTATAAAACGCGTATGAACTTTCATTATGCTTCGCCGATTTATGTGGATTGGAACAATATAAAGGTCCAAAAAGCAATTAAACAATACAGAACCAAGTTTGAAACGGATCCAACAGAATATGCACTTCATGGTTTGGATCTTTCCATGTTTTATCTTTCAGGATTGAAATTATTTGGAACTGGTTTTTATCAGTATTTCAATAATATTGATAACGACCCTTATGTAAACAGAATTCAAATTGACCAATTAGGAGAAACCAATGGATTTGAGAATTCTTCTTTCTTTATTGTCAGATATCTACCGAATTACACCAAATTTTTAACAAAATAGCTGATTGTTGATAAAAAAATGCTAAATTTTAGCAACGGTAACGTGAATTAATCGTTAGTTTGTTGTTACCGAAATTTAAAACTCACAGCTATGAAACTCAGACTCAGGTCAATAAGCCTCATAGCCACCTTATTACTACTAAACTCAACCTTTGCACAAGAAGATAAAAAGCTTGTCAAAAAAGAAGCCGTTAAGAAACGGACAACCACAAATGTTGTAACCAAAAAGAGTGCTCTTAAGGGGACAACCAAGACTACAAAGATTTCCAATAAGTCAGGAGGAAAGTAGCTTAAACTTATTTAAAGATCCGTTATGCAAAAACTAATGCTAGTTATTGCCCTATTTGTGGGCGCTAATATTTGGGCTCAAAATGAGTCGAAAGAGATTGATACTGTTATCATTAGCGGTAATCAGAAAACAACCAAATATACCGATGGCTCTCAGTACATCGAAATTATAAAACAACCGACTTATCAAACTATCAAAACACAAAAGAAATTTGAATCCAAGCAACAGGAGCTTGCGCATTTACGCAAATACATTAATGATTTAGAAACAAAGATCAAACATGTTAAAAGCAATCCTGAAGAAGATCAGCTAGCCAAAGAAAAAGGCTGGTATGATCAGATGAATGGCTATATCGGTCAATCCAAAGCAAGGATAAAAGAAATCGAAAAATTGTTAGAATCTAAAGAAAAATAAACATGCGACTCACCTCAAAAATACTCAACAAAATAGCACTTCTGGGAACGGGAATGCTTTTTTCTGTTTGGGGAATATCACAAGCAAACAACAATCCATGTAACAACGCTCCGATGATTAATGTGAATCAGACCTGTGTGTATCAGACGGGTACCACGGTTGGAGCAACTCAACAGACCAATGGGGCGAATTTTGGAACACCTTCCTGTGGATCAATGGGTGAAGACGTTTGGTACGCTTTTACCGCTCCATTAAACGGAGGAGGAGTAGATATTGATTTACAAGCAGGTTCTATTACGGATGCCGTTATGTCGGTTTATGAATCCGATTGTATTGGCTCCTATACTGAACTAGACTGTGACGATGATGGAGGAACAGGATTAATGCCTACTTTATCACTCGGAGGACTTACTCCAGGAGCAACTTATTTTATTCGAATTTGGGACTATGCTGGAGGTCAAGGTACGTTTGAGATTTGTGTTCAAGAAACTCCACCACCACCACCACCACCTGGTACAAACAATGAGAATTGTTCGCAAATGTCACCGATTTGTACGGATGCTGGAATTTCCTTCACAGCGAATACC